>DATMMJ010000029.1:0-2483 GCA_035569795.1 Puia sp.
CACCTGGCAAAACAAAACCGAGTACAATAAGGCAAACAATAAAAGCAACTTTGATGATGGTTGAATAATTCTGGAGCCTGCTGCTATGGCTGATCGTAAAGCTGTGCATAAGGCCGATGACGACAATAACGGCGATGGCAAGCCACACATTATTATTGAGCCCGAATGGAGCAAGGTATTTGGTGAAAGCCATTGCAGCAAGCGCAACCGGTGCAGAGAAGCCGACAGTGAGGCCTGCCCAGGCAGAAAGATAACCCAGCACGGGATGGAATAACCTTGACAAATAAATGTAGTCGCCGCCCGATTCTTTAAAGTGCGTGCCAAGCTCGGCATATGCAAAGGCGCCGAACAGTGCAATCAATCCGCCTGCAAGCCACAGTAATAAAATCCCCCAGGTATTTTGCACGGATGAAAGCTGGAATCCAACGCTGGTAAACACGCCCGTGCCAATCATATTGGCCACCACAATGGAAGATGCGGTTAAAATGCCAATTTTTTTTCTCAAATTCATTTACTGTGTCTTGTTAGGAATGGTTGGGATACAATATCGCTCAATATTTTAATTATGATGAAATTTAATCAACATCTCCCTCAAATTAATTTCGATCCACAAATTTTTATTTAAAAATCTTCTTAATATTATTGCACATCAATTAAAACACCACATTATGGCAATTGCAGTTGGCTCTAAAGCACCCTCATTCAAATTATTCAACACAGAAAGAAAGGAAGTCGCATTGAGTGATTTTGCGGGGAAAACCTTGGTCATTCACTTTTTCCCCGCGGCCTTCACGGGCGTTTGTACAGCACAGGTTTGTACAACCCGGGATGAGCTTAGCTTTTACAATGACATGGGTGCAGCAGTAATCGGCATTTCTGTGGATATGCCTTTTTCATTGAAAGCATTCAAAGAAAAAAATAATATCAACTACGATTTGCTTTCAGATTTTAACAAGCTCACAATTCATGAATACGAGATGTATCATTGCAATTTTACGTGCGGAATAAAAGGTGTCGCCAAAAGAGGGGTGATAGTTATTGATGCAGGCGGCAATATTGCCTATGCGGAACAAACGCCTAATCCCGGAACCCAGGTGAATTTTGAGGCGTTGAAAGAAGCGCTGCTGAAATTGAAATAACAATTACCAGCAATATATACTATCAATAAAACAATACAGATTTTCGAAGCTTGGTCAGCCTTTTTTACTTCAGATACTTATCATACCAAGCCAAAAATCTTTCCAGCCTGTCTTTTTGATAGCTTGGTACGGAAATGCCGTGAAACTGACCAGGATAAATGATAAGCTGGGTAGACGTTCCAATGGTGCGCAATGCCTGATACATTTGCTCGCTGCCCGCGGTTGGCACATTAAAATCTTTTTCCCCGCTAAAGAATAGTGTGGGCGTCTTTATTCTGTCTGCTTTCAGAAACGGATAGGAAATTTTCAGGTATTTGTCAATACTTGTCCATGGCGGTCCAATCTCATTATTGTATTGATTGATGTATTGGTCAACGCCATACAATGCGAGCGTGAAACCAGTGCCGGCTCCGCTGCACGCAGCCTTGAAGCGAGTGTCGGATGCAATCAGATAGTCGGTAAGAATACCGCCATAGCTCCAACCCCCAACACCCAATTTATCCGGGTCTGCAATTCCTTTTTTCACCAGCCAATCAACGGCCCCGTGCAGGTCAATCACTTCTTTATTTCCCCAATCTGCAGAAATGATTTTGCAATAGTCCAACCCTCTTCCGTTGCTTCCGCGATAATTTACAGCAGCAACTGCATAGCCCCCACCGGCAAGCATCTGCCTTGTGAGATCAAATGCAAATTCATCCTGGCTAACCGGGCCACCGTGGATAAAAAGTATCAATGGCAATTTCTGATTTACCGGAGCATTTGGGGGACGAAACAATATTCCTGAAACACTGGTGCCATCGCCGCTTTTAGAAGTGAAGCCTTCAACAGTTGCTAGCGAGAGCGGCGTGAGAAAATCATCGCTGTGTTTGGTAAGCCTTCTTGCATTGCCATTTTCCAACGCATAAATTTCAGTTGGTAATTGCGGCTCGCTCAGCGTCACAAGCCAATCACCAGCTGGTGTTGGATCAAGTGAGCCAAAGCTGCGCGCTCCATCAGCAATTTTTTTCATTTGACTGTTCACGACAGAAAAGCTTGCGACAAATCGCTGCCTGTCATCTTCTACCAATGCAAAAACAGATGCGCCATCATTTGCCCATCGCGGATTAACCACAGGCCTGTCTAAAGACTGAGACAATAATTTTGGCTCACCACCATCTTTGGAAATGACAGCAAGAATAGACTGGTCATACATTAGGTAGTCAGCATTGCTTGTTGAGCGTGTGTACGCTATCCATTTCCCATCTGGGCTCCAGCGGGGCGAATTATCGGCGCCAGCCCAATTGGTCAATTGTCTAATTGTTGCTCCGGGCTTGGCATCGATCACAAAAATATCTGAGTTCTCAT
>DATMMJ010000030.1:0-2598 GCA_035569795.1 Puia sp.
GACAAAGACCAACCATTTCCTTTCCTGATTTTTTTAAAATGACTCCAAAATTATAAATTGTAAATCGCGAATTATCTGCTTGCTTACAATTTAGAACCTTCTACATTAAACTTAAATCATGTTTAAGAATTATTTAAAAACAGCCTGGCGAAATTTAGTTCGCAACAAAACTTTCAGTTTATTGAATATTGCCGGACTTGCTGTAGGCATTGCGTGCGCCAGCCTTATTTTTTTGTGGATAGAATATCACCTCACCTACAATCATTCTATTCCCGATTATAAGAATATATATGAAATAGAGAATAATCAATCTTATGGCAGTGATATGGTTACGTTTCCTGTCACATCCGTATTAGTGAAAGATGCCTTGCAGCAGGAGTTTCCCGGTGTTGTAAATGTTTCGCGATATGGCGATGCAGATGGAATCGTTTCTTCGGGTGATAAGCGTTTATCACTAGCCGGAGCATATGTAGATTCTGCGTTTTTTAAAATGTTTGGGCTGCCATTGGTGGAAGGAAATGTGAATGATGTGTTGAATGACATCTCTCAAATTGCCATTTCGCAAAAACTGGCAAAAACCTATTTCGGCAATTCGGATGCTTTGGGCAAAACATTGTTGGTTGATAACAATCCATATAAGGTTTCTGCAGTGTATAAAGATATTCCGCAGGATGTGCAGTTTTATGGTGAGGATTTCTTTTTACCTTTCGAGATTTACTATGATCAAAATAAAGATCATGGAATGAATTCCTGGAGCAACTGGGCAAGTACCTGGGTAGAGCTTAGTCCAGGTACCAATGTTATTTCTTTCAATAGCCGGCTTAGAAAGCTTATCGAACAGAAGGACCCGCAGGTAACCAATCAGTCTTTATGGTTATATCCAATGGAAAGATTAAAGTTATATGGAGAATTTACAAATGGAAAGGAAGATGCCTCAAAGGCAACTATTCAATATGTAAAAAGATTTTCAATATTGGCACTAATCATTCTCACCATTGCATGTATCAATTTTATGAACCTTTCTACAGCACGCAGTGAAAAACGCGCGGGAGAAATAGGGATGCGCAAGGCTCTCGGTTCTACCAAAGCAAGCATAATCAGAGGGCTGTTAGCCGAATCGCTGATAGTAGCATGTGTCGCTGTAGTGTTAGCGGTCGTTATAGTGGCAATTGCTTTGCCCTATTTTAACAGTTTAATTAATATTCACTTGTACCTGCACTGGTGGTATTCTTCGCACATTTTATTCCTGGTTATTATAGGAGGTATCGCTGGTTTGATAGCGGGCAGTTATCCTGCCTTTTATTTATCTTCTTTTAATCCTATTCAGTCATTAAAAGGTCAAATTGCCAAAAATGCAGGCAATGCGAGTATAATACGAAAAGGTTTAGTGATCATGCAGTTTGCTGTTTCGGTTATTATTATTATTTCCGTATTTGTTGTGTATCGGCAGATACAGTTTACAAAAAACAGGGATTTTGGTTTTAAAAAGGACAATATTTTGTATGTGCCTGCATCATCCACTTTGCAAAAAGGGTACATTTCTTTGAAACAGGAAATTTTAAATACCAATGAAGTGAGTTCAATTACATTAGGCCGATTTTCTCCGATAAGTATGTATAATAATGGCGGTGGCTGGATGTGGGAAGGCAAAAACGCAAAGGAAGATGTATTAGTTACCAACCTTAATGCCGATGCGGATTACCTCAAGACCTTTGGGATACAACTGCAAGCCGGAAGAGCATTTTCACCGGATCCAAATATTGACGGCTTGAATGTTATCATTAACGAATCTTTTGCAAAGATCATGGGAAAAGCGGGACACGTGGGCGGACAAATCTTGAGAGATAATTACCGTTTGACAATAGTTGGGATTATGAAAGATTTTGTGTACAACGACATGAATGAAAGGCACCCGGCTCCACTGATATACTTTAACAACCCTCACCATGCAAATTATATTTATATGAAGTTGAATCCTACAGATGACTTACAAGGAATAATTTCCAGACTGCGGAATATTTTTCGCAAGGCAGATGTACTAGTGCCTTTCGATTATCATTTTATAGATGAAGATTTTGATCGGAGATTTCATGATCAGCAATTCATTGGCTCGCTGGCTACTATTTTTGGATGTTTGGCGATTTTTATTTCATGTCTGGGATTATTTGGCTTATCAGCCTTCATGGCAGAACAAAGAAAAAAAGAGGTTGGCGTTCGCAAAGTATTAGGCGCTTCGGCTGGATCGATCATTACATTGTTATCTAAAGATTTTCTAATACTGGTTATATTATCCCTGGGTATTGCATTTCCAATAGCCTACTGGATAATGCGTGGCTGGTTGCAAAATTTTGATTATCGTACAGGCCTAAGTTGGTACATATTTACGGCGGCGGCACTACTGGCTTTACTGATTGCATTTGCTACTGTTAGTTTCCAGGCGATACGAGCAGCCAGAGTCAATCCCGTAAGGAGTTTGAGAATGGAATAGGGCCAATTAGAAATGTTTCCGATACACGATACCTATCAAAATATATACATAATACATTCACCAAACATATATATCATATTGTTTCAAAAAATGATGATTCAACGTCAATG
>DATMMJ010000031.1:0-6227 GCA_035569795.1 Puia sp.
TTGGTAAAAAGACGCCAGGTGCTCCCGGCCAGGATACAAAAAGCGTATAGAAATCTACTGACCAGAAAGTTCAAAGCCTGTTTACTTAAACAGGCTTTATCTTTTTGTAGTGCTTGGTCAATCGTTTGTTCTTTGCACATGAAATACATATTATTCCTGCACTAAAAATATTTGTTCATTGCTAAGCAAATCCTTTAAATTTATCCTTTCATTTCCATCACACATTCCGCTTATTATGGGAGATATTCAGGTAAAAAAACAACCAAAACAATACGATGCAGTGATAGTTGGCTCGGGCGCGGGCGGTGGGATGGCCGCTTATGTTCTTTCCAATGCCGGCCTGCAAGTTTGCCTTATTGAGGCAGGGCCTATGTTCGATCCGAAAACAGATTCAAATCAATTAAAAAATCCTTGGGAATCCCCTCGTCGCGGTGCGAGCACCAAATTTCGCCCATTTGGTGATTTTGACGGATGTTACTGGGGATGGGAAATTGATGGCGAACCGTACACCCATGTGGGTGATACTAAATGGGAATGGTGGCGTGCAAGAATGCTTGGCGGAAGAACCAATCACTGGGGCAGAATCTCCCTGCGTTTTGGCCCAAAGGATTTCAAGCGCAAAAGCATTGATGGGCTCGGTGATGATTGGCCAATTGGTTATGATGACGTGAAACCCTATTACGATAAAATAGACAAGATGCTTGGCGTATTCGGCACCAATGAAGGTCTGCCCAATGATCCGGATGGCATTTTCCTTCCTCCTCCAAAACCCAGACTGCATGAACTTTTCATCAAGAAAGCTGCAACCGGGATAGGCATACCCGTTATCCCATCACGATTGTCTATTCTCACCAAACAAATCAACAGTGAGCGCGGCCAATGTTTTTATTGCGCGCAATGTGGACGCAGTTGCAAAGTATACGGTGATTTCTCAGCATCATCTTGCCTTGTCATCCCGGCATTGAAAACAGGGAAAATTGATCTAGTCACGGGAGCAATGGCACGCGAGGTATTGACCAATAACCAGGGTCTTGCAACGGGTGTTTCCTATGTCAGCAAAGACGATATGCAGGAGTATCAGGTGTCTGGGAGAACGGTTATACTTGCAGCAAGCGCTTGCGAAAGTGCAAGATTATTATTGAATTCAAAATCCCAACGGCATCCAAACGGGTTAGCAAATAGCAGCAATGTTGTTGGAAAATACCTGCATGATTCAACAGGCGCTGATATGGGTGGCATCATCCCAGAGTTATTCGACAGAAAGAGATATAATGAAGATGGAGTGGGTGGCATGCATGTCTACACGCCCTGGTGGCTCGACAATAAGAAACTGGATTTTCCCCGTGGTTATCATATTGAGTATGGTGGCGGTTTTGGGATGCCTTCGTATGGTTTCAACTGGGGAATTGAGAAAATGCAGGAGATGTTCAAAATAAAAGGCAAACAAAAAGAACCCGGAGGATACGGCGCTTCTTTGAAGGAAGATTTTCGGTATTTCTTCGGTGCGCATGTTGGCATGGCTGGTCGCGGTGAAGCCATTGCCCGGGAGGAGAGTTTGTGCGAGATAGACCCGGAGGTCGTCGACAAATTTGGCATTCCTGTCTTGCGTTTCAACACCACCTATACAGATTATGAAATAAAGCAGGCCAAGCATATGAAGGAAACTTTCAAAGAAATCCTTCATGCTATGGGCGCTGTAGTAACGTGGGGGGATGACGACGGCCCCCACAATAATTACGGTCTCCATAACCCCGGCAATATTATTCATGAAGCAGGAACGGTCAGGATGGGCAATGACCCCAAGCGCGCTCCTTTGAATAAATATAGCCAGGCCCATGATTGCAAGAACCTTTTTTGTGTTGATGGCGGACCTTTTGTTTCGCAAGCAGACAAAAATATCACCTGGACGATCCTTGCTTTATCCATGCGCACCAGTGAATACATTGTGGAAGAGATGAAGAAGCGCAATATTTGACATACTGCTGCCCTTTAGGTTGCTGTGTTTAGCAAATAATCCAGTGCAAAAATAAATTGTAAATTCAAATCATAAATCAAAATGGACAGAAGGAAATCAATAAAAGCTTTGCTGATTGGCAGTGTTTCGACAAGCGTGCTGATTGAAGCATGCAAGCCCAGTGATAAAAAACCTGAACAGGCAAAAGCGCCTGAGGCTGCAAAAACAGATGGCATCAACCGGATGAAGGAAGAGCAGGAATACGAAAAAGAGCTTGTGTCAAAGACTTTTTTCACCCCTCATGAAATGGCAACTATTGGCATTCTTGCTGATATCATCATTCCCAAAGATGAGGTGAGCGGCAGCGCCAGTGATGCCAAAGTGTCTGAATTTATAGAATTTATCGTGAAAGATATGCCTGAGCACCAAACTCCGATGCGCGGCGGTTTGCGCTGGCTGGATATGCAATGTCTAAAGCGCTTTGAGAATTCTTTCAAGGATTGCACTTCGGATCAGCAAATGCAAATGGTTGATGAGATCGCATGGCCTAAAAAAGCAAAGCCAGGCATGAAGCAGGGGGTTGCATTTTTTAATTTGATGCGCAATTTAACGGCGACTGGTTTTTATACTACTGAGATAGGGGGAAAAGATGTTGGATATATAGGAAATGTTCCAAACCAATGGAATGGTGTTCCGGCCGATGTTTTGAAGCAATACAACATGGCTTACTCTGAAAAGGAACTCAAAGAGTGTGTGTGAACTTTGATAAAGCTTGATCATATATCAAATCACCCGACCCCCCCCCGCGAATGGTCTTTGGAGACTGGACCACCCAAGCCGGTCTAATTCTCGACCGGATAAAAATAATAACCTTCTTCGCTCAGCACGAAACTATTGGGTACAAACGACAATAACGATTTGCTTACCATTTTTGCGGCCTCCTTTAGGTATGTTTCGCGGATGCCCGGAGTTCTGGAAGCAAATTGCCAGCTCTGGATTTTGAGTACTGCGATCTTGCTTTCCTGAATCACCTGTTTGTCTTTATGGCAAAATTGTTCTGCCAAATAGCCTTGGCTATTTTCGGTATTGGATTTCATAGAAATTATTCTTAGGGTTTAGATAGAACACTATGACGGATTAAAAACGGCAATACAACTGTAAAATTGTGTGCCTTAATGATCGTTCTTAATTTTTCGTCCCCGGGTTCCTACAATTTCAATTTGTGGTCTTCGCAATCCATTATCCAGCCGAACTTTCCCGAACCCTATGATCCAACCTGGTTCTCTCCACTTGCTCTTTTTTTAACTCTTCTAGTGGCGTAACAAGGCTTTTTACCCGAAATTTGATCATAAAAAGCCTTTTAGAAGGCTCAAGTATGACTGCTCTTTAGTTTAAAAATGGAAAAGCGGTACTGCCCGTATGCCCTGGGTTATTGTAGTTCACGCATGCGAAAATCAAAATACAGTTGGCCGCCAAACCTGATACCCAAGTTTTCTTTATACCCTACAGCCAAACCTTACGCATTTGCATAAGAATTGACTTTGTTGAAATTACTATGGTAAAACATCCTCTTGCAAGGCTTCCCGAAATTGCTAAATTTGTAAAAAGCAATTCAATGGCTTCCCCGCGATACCACACAAAACCTGCAGAGCATGCCAAGGAAGAAACTGATTTGCTCACTGCGCACGAAAGCCCATACAGCCTGATAGTGTGGAACGATGAAGTGAATACCTTTGAATGGGTGATACAAGCGCTCATCGAGATTTGCCAGCATTCCACTGAGCAGGCGGAGCAATGTGCCATGATCATCCACACGCAAGGGAAATATGCTGTAAAGCAGGGGTTGTATGAAGAACTGAAACCTATGTGCGATGCTATTACAGAGCGTGGTATAGGCGCAACCATTGAGATATTGTCTGAGTCGTGATCACGTCCTCGGTATCTATTCAGGGGAGAAGCCAAAGAAAATTGTTGCAGGGTGATGCGCTCGGTTAATTTGTGCAAGCAAGCACTAAACTGATTATCCAAATTCTATTTCTTGAGATGAATTGTATAAAAGATGCCCTTAATTAGGTTAAGCAATGAACTTGTATTCCCACCTGTTCATCTCGGGGAACCAGAAGGTCTTCTGGCAATTGGAGGTGATCTTTCCACAGAACGTTTGCTGCTGGCTTATCGCAGCGGGATCTTTCCCTGGTATGAAGAGAATCCTATTTTATGGTGGAGCCCTGATCCAAGGTTTGTTTTACTTCCAAATGAACTAAAAGTGAGTAAAAGCATGCACCAGTTAATAAAACGAAATGCTTTTGAATTCACTATCAACAAGGCTTTCCGTGATGTAATAAATAATTGTAAAACCATCCCCCGCAGAGGCCAGCACAGCACATGGATAACCGAGGAAGTGAAAAATGCATACATACGCCTACATGCACTCGGCTACGCACACAGCGCCGAAGCATGGCAGAACACCGAACTGGTTGGAGGCTTGTATGGCATTCGCATGGGCAAAGTTTTCTTTGGGGAAAGTATGTTCAGCAACGCAAGTAATGCAAGCAAATATGCCTTCATAAAATACGTAACTGCATTGATGGCAGAAGGCGTACAGTTGATTGACTGCCAGGTGTATACTGAACATCTGGAAAGTCTGGGTGCCAAGATGATCAAAAGAGCTGATTTCATCGGGTTGCTCCATGAACTTATTCGGTAATAATCAGGATTCAGGCACTAAAAAAATGCAATCCCCGGTTTGCACATTATTTCTCGTTTTCCTATCTTTTACTCCTTACTGCTCAAAAGTGGCTATTGAATAATGTTTCAGCGTAGTTACTTTCAGACTTTTGCTATTTTCAACATGAACCAGCTTGTATTCCCGGAATTTATTTTCGTTGTCCATAAAACCAATAATACAGGAATATTTTTCTTTCCCTTTTTGTATCGAAGGTTTGGGAAAATTACCGAGATTTGGCAGCCGCAAAGTATCTTCTCCCCTTACTTCCTCAAACTGCAGTTTCATCAGATAATTAAACGTCTTTTTTGTTTCATACAGCTTAACCGAGAAGTACCAATCGTTCAGGGGATTGTCTGTTTTTTCTTTATATTCAGCAACGGGCTCAACTTTGGCGTCGCTTCTGACCTCGGGGATATTGTTGGCAGCATTTACCATATCTCCTCTGTTGGCACTATCGGTTTGCCCCTGATTATTTTGATTTTTAGAATGGCAGGAAAAAAAAGAGAAGAAAAGGCAAATAAAAAGAAAGGCAACGAAAAGTTTTTTCATAGATAAGAAATATGTTAATTAAAATAATCTGCTTCATTTAACTCGACGCCTGCACAATATTCATTTTTTTGTTTGGCCAGCGGATGGCGTGTTGATAAATTAATCCTCTCATGTAATCATTTTCAGGATACGGTGTGAGATGGTTTTTTAATTGTTCGGTATCAATAATCGTCGAATCAACAGGCACATAGCCCATACCATAAAATCTTCCCTGCTCCATCAAAATACAGCTGTGTTCCGTTGCATCCCTTCCATAATCAATCAAAGTAAAAGAGGGCAATTCTATTTTTAACGATTGGATTGCCTTTAGCACACGCTTATTATATAACTCGGGCAATTCATTTTGTTCGCAAGCGCCAAAACAATAACCCGATTTTACAGCTTCACACGGGGCTTCATCGGTTTGCACAAAACACAATTTCGGGCACAGATTAAACTGCAAAATTAATTTTCTGAGCAGGCTCTGGCCTTGCATTAACAAGGAAAAGGTATAAACAGGTGCCAACTGCTTTTTCCTTTTTTCAATAACAAGCCTCAAATAACCATTCCTGTCTTCAAACATATACAGACCATAAGTATGCTCAAACCTTTTCAGGCTGCGATTATATAATGGCCATAGTCTTTTTATCTCAATGCATTCAAACAAAAAAGCCATGAGTTCAGTGCCACATGTTTGATGAGAAATAGAGTAAATATTTCTTAAAAATTCCTGCTTCTGCCGATTGGGCTTATTATTTGAAAAATGGCTTGTTACCCTTTTCAATAAATTTTTCGCCTTGCCTACATAAATGACTTTTCCCGCCCGATCATGAAAATAGTACACCCCTGGAACAGGCGGCAATTGCTCCAGTTCGGCAGCAGGCAAATTCGCAGGAAGGTATTGTTCCCTGCTTCTGCCTTTCAGCATACCCTCAACGTGGCCTGCACTATCCTCGTCCAAAATCCTTTTGAACAACGAAACAGTTGCATCCGCATCTCCGCCAGCCCGATGGCGGT
>DATMMJ010000032.1:0-2247 GCA_035569795.1 Puia sp.
TTTTTTTGCTACCGAACACCCGCTGATGATATTAAAGCAGGAAGAGGATTCCATCTATATTTCTGCCGACACTTTATTTTCCGGAAAACTATCCGATTTGCTGGAAGCAGATTCCATTGCAAGATATAATGATAGTGTAAAAACAGAGCGTCAAAGGGTTAAGGATAGTATCCATACTGACAGCGTTAGAAAAGTGCAGACAAGAGTGGCTGATTCGCTAAAGGTAATATATGTCTTGACCGTTAAAGAGAATCAAAGAAAAAAAGATAGCCTTGCACTGGTCCATATTGAAATACCAGATTCTGTGCTGCTCCGCGAAATTATCGAAGAAGAAAAAAGCCTTACCCCAACAGAAGACATCAAGTCTGGCTCAAAGAACCGTGTAAAGAAACGCGCCATCAAACCACCCGTGGCTGAAAAAGACAGCACAAAGAATAATATTGCAATAGACAAAAACAACTTAACCGACAGCAGTAAATTGATATTGCCAAAATTTAAAGATTCACTCACTGCCAAAGCGACGAGAGTGAACGATTCTCTGAAAGCCAATCCTCCACAAGCGCACTTGGTCACACAACAAAATAAGGAGGTCTCACCCCGTGACAGTGTTAAACAAACAGCGGCGCCAATGCAAAATGACACATCCAAGAAAGTATATGCGATAAACGTCAATCCCACGAACGACAGCGCAAACCGCTACTTGCAAGCATATCATCATGTGCGCATTTTTTCAGATTCCCTGCAGGCCGTTTCTGACAGTTTATTTTATTCGGCGAAAGACTCCGTGTTCCGTTTATTCACCAACCCCATTGTCTGGGCCAATGGCAACCAGATAACAGGGGATACAATTTATCTTTTCACAAAGAATAAAAAAGCCAGCCGTTTATATGTTTTTGAAAACGGGCTTGTAATAAACAAAGTGGGCACCAATCTGTACAATCAAATCAAAGGGATCACACTAAACGGGTATTTTAAAGATGGGGTGATTGATTACATGCGGGCAAAGGGAAATGCAGAGAGCATTTATTATGCTCAGGATGACTCGAAAGCATTTTTTGGAGTGAATCAGTCTAAGGCCGATGTGATCGATATGATTTTTTTGAACAAAGACCTGAACAAAGTGATCTTGCGTAACGACGCGGAAGGGACGATGTACCCCATTAAAAAAGTAAACTTTGATGACATGCGCCTGCGCAATTTTAAATGGCTCGACGACAAAAGGCCAAAATCAAAATACGAGTTGTTCGGCCAGTGATATTAACAAACCGAAACCCACCGAACTTTTCTTCCAAGTGAGCTATTCTAAAATATTCTCTGATCTTCACCAGGGGTTTATTTTAAAAGTTAAAAAGTTAAGTGGCGAATTATTTGAATGCACCTCCCCTGCCTCTTAGAGTTTTTGCGCGCGCATCTAAACATTAAGAAATCTCTAACAACTTCGCCCAAATACTTTTGCCATTATTATCGTTCCAAGACAATAAATCTTTTTATGCGCAAAATAATTTTCCCTGTTATTTTGATGACTGCATTAACCTTTTGCAATCAATTGTCAGCGCAGGATTACAAGGTGGCAATTGGCGTCCGCCTCAGCAGTGCTGCCCCAACACTGAGCAATTCAGTTAGCGTAAAATACTTCATCAACGAAAAAGATGCACTCGAAGGCCTTATTTCCTTTGGACCAACAAGATTTGGGATCGGGGGCTTGTTTGAGGTGCATCAACTCATTGGTGCTGTCCCTGCTTTCACCTGGTTTTATGGCGGTGGCGGGTATGTTGGATTTCAAAATGGGAACGCCTATGTAGGTCCAACGGGGGTTGTGGGGCTTGATTATAAATTTCAAAACGCGCCAATCAATTTATCCCTCGACTGGAAACCGGAGCTCGATATTATCCCGGCAATCAATTTTGTGCCGGACGCATTTGCAGTCACTGCCAGGTTCACATTCTGAGCATACATTTTTTTTTCGCAAAAGAACCTCTAGGAGTACAAAGCGACTACAATGCGATGTGATGACTTTTGTCTAGAGGTTAGATTCTTTACAGATTTGCGGGAAATAATTTGAGCGCCTCTACCCTACAATGCCATAGTACATCGCAGGCCGTCGGCTAGGAGTGATGAAAGAAAAAATAAGCGATAGCTATTGCCGTTATGATGCCCGCCAGATCGGCAAGCAATGCGCAAGGCACCGCATATCTTGTTCTTTTGATGCCGACAGAACCAAAATAGAGTGCAACAAAATAGAACGTA
>DATMMJ010000033.1:0-7830 GCA_035569795.1 Puia sp.
ACGATTGGTTAACTGATTTGTTACCATGAAAACTTATTTTGATATAGCACTCTGATTATAGGGGATCATTTAAAAAGATTGCTATGACGCTCACTCTTAATAAAATCTTATCTGCAGCCATTATTATAGTGGTTCTGGCCATCATCATTGTATTATATATTTCAATTCTTCAATCAAAAAGGGTAAGCGATACCGAAAAATTAGTCTCTCAGACTGAACTGATAATAAGAAGTAATCAAAATCTTAAATTATCAGTGCTTGATAATGAAACAGGATCGCGTGGTTATGTTATCACAGGCACTGACTCGTTCCTTGAGCCACTTCGGCGATCGGAAAAAGTAATCAATACTGAACTGGCTCTTCTGAAAACGCTTGTATCAAATACTGCGGAACTGGAGTCATTAACCGATTCTATCTCTTTTTATGCCATCAAAAGAATAGCCTTCTCCCATCAGTTGATTGCGCTGCGACGTGAAAAGGGTTTTGAACCTGCCTCCATGCTCGTGAAAACTAATTTGGGAAAATATTATACAGACAAGGTTCGCCAAATTGGAGACCTAATCCAGGAAAAGCAAAATGCTTTGCTGAAAATAAAGAAAAGCAATAACCAACGAAACATTGCCCAACTAAATACAATCTTTTATACCGTGCTTATGGCTGGATTCATTTTAAGCGCGCTGGTTATTCAAAAGATCCGCTTAAATGTCAGGAAACTAACGATGGCCGAGCTAAAGTTCAGCGCTTTGCTGGATGCTGCCCCGGATGCAACTGTAATTGTAAATGAAAAAGGCATTATCCAGATGGCCAATCTGCAAATGGAAAAACTGTTTGGTTATACAAAAGGTGAAATAACTGGTCAACCCGTAGAAACATTGCTGCCTCAGGCATTACGAACTCAGCATGTGTATAACCGGACAGTATTTGTAAAAGAAGCCAGGGCAAGATCAATGGGTGTTGGACTGGAATTAAAAGCAATCAAAAATGATGGCACTTCTTTTCCAGTGGAAATTAGCTTGTCACCTATCAAAACAAGCGAGGGACTGCTCGTTTCGGCATCCATTCGCGACATATCTTTAAGAAAAACAGTAGAAGAGAAACTCAAAAAATCACAGAAGGATTTTCAATTGCTGGTGAGTAGCGTAAAAGACTATGCCATTTTGCTCTTGGACAAAGAAGGCAAAGTGGCCAGCTGGAACAGCGGAGCAGAACATATAAAAGGATACACTGCAGAAGAAATCATAGGCAAGCCTCTGGATGTTTTTTATACAGAAGAAGAAATTGAAAAAGGAGAGCCTAAGAAAAATCTCCAGATGGCTATGCAGTGTGGGCATTTTGAAACAGAAGGATGGCGTTTGAGAAAAGACGGATCCTCATTTTATGCAAATATTGTTTTCACTTCTTTGCTTGACGAAAACGGCAATTTCTATGGCTTTGCAAAAGTGACTAAAGACATTACTGAAAAAAGAAAAGCAGAAACTGCATTAAGCAAGTTGAACGCCGAACTCGAGGCTTTTACTTATTCCGTTTCCCATGACCTCAGGGCCCCTCTGCGCGGCATTATCGGTTTCACTGCCATCCTTGAAGAAGATTATGCAAGCAAATTAGATGATGAAGCAAGGCGCATCGCAAAAGTCATACGGGACAATACATTAAAAATGGGACACCTCATTGACGACCTGCTCGCTTTTTCACACATGGGGAGACAAGAAATAATAAAAACAACGATTGACACTAGTGCCATGGTGCATGAAATTGTTCGCGAACAGATGTCCCTTCATAAAGGGCTCAATAAGATTAGGTGGGACATCCGTGATTTGACATCGATGAATGCTGACGTGAATACTATCCGGCAGGTTTGGATTAATTTAATTTCCAACGCAATGAAGTATTCTGGCCTTCAACCCACGGCTCATATTGAGATAGGCTCTTACGCCAACAACGGCCAAAATGTCTTTTATGTGCAGGATGATGGCGTAGGATTTGAAGAACAATATGCAGACAAGCTGTTTAAAGTGTTCCAGCGCCTGCACGGCGCAGAAGAGTTTGAAGGCACCGGGGTAGGGCTGGCGCTTGTAGAAAGGATCATTTCAAAGCATGGGGGCAACGTGTGGGCAAAGGGAAAAGAAAATGCCGGTGCCCGCTTTTCATTTTCTTTACCGATTTAAGATTTTGAGACCCTGGAAAACCATTAATTAAAACTTTTTTTTTATGGATCTAAATTTTGTAGAAATATTACTGGTGGAAGACAGCATCACGGACGCGGAATTGACCATTCGTGAACTAAAGAAACACAACGCAGCCAATACTCTTTTTCATGCGAAAAATGGGCAGGAAGCATTAGATTTTTTATTTGCTTCCGGAAAGTTTGATGGCAAAAGAGATGTCCGGAATTCACCAAGGGTCGTACTGCTCGATATTCAAATGCCTAAAGTGAATGGAATAGAAGTGCTCCAGAAAATAAAGGCCGATCCGCGTACAAAGCTGATCCCCGTTGTGATACTCACATCCTCGAATCAAAGCCCGGATATACAAAAATGTTACGAGCTTGGAGCCAACAGCTATATAGTCAAGCCTGTCAACTTTGACGGCTTTGCACAGGCGATAAAGAACCTCGGCTTTTACTGGTTATTACTTAACCAGCCATCGTCCTAAGGAATATGGAACGTCGTTTAAAAATAGTATGGATCGAAGACCGCTACACCGATGCCGAACTAATAAAATGCCTGCTGAACAATGACAACAAGCTCTTTGATTTCCACATTGCCATAGATAAAGAGAGTTTTTTGCAATCATTGGTAACATTCTTGCCAGATGTAGTGCTTTGTGATAAACCCTCCCACAATGCAATGCTTATGTTGCTGGGCGAAACCATCTATTGGATTGATTCAATCATTGTCTCTTTCCTGAATGAAAAAGGCAAGCCTTTGCAGGGTGGCTTTTTATGCAATGTTTATTCATTTATTTCCCAACAGCCACCTAAAACCCATTGCGGCGACAAAACATACGCATCCTGTAGCCCACCATAATATACGAAAGCTAAAATGCCCGGCCACCTGAGAGCCGAGTGATGGCCCAAGCACCTGTGCGGATGACCATGCCATTGTATATAGGCCTGCATATTGGCCACGGTTATTTGAAGACGTCCGGGCAACCCAGAAAGAATTCATAAATGGCATGGATGAAATTTCCCCAAATGTTGCGACAAGCATACAAAACACTGCAAGCAAACCCGCGCCCGGCAAAATGTTGAGGAGTAAAAATGCAATGCCCACAATAAAAACGCCGCGACTAACGTAATGCAAACCGCTTCGCCTTCCTTCGAGCGAAAAAACGAGTATCATTTCTACCGATGCGATCATAACCCCGCTCATCGTCATCAGCAGTCCAATCCCAAATTCACCCAAATGCAGTACCTGCTTAAAATAAACGGGCATCGTGGTGAACAACTGGAAAAAGCAAATGCCAAATAATATAGTGCACGCCAGAAATGCAAGGTAACCCCTATCCTTATATGCAGATTGCTGAGAGGAAGTTGTTGTTCTATTCGGCGCAGGCGTTGCAATATTATTCCCGGGGGATAAAAAATAACGTAAAAGCATAGCCGCAATAATATTTGTGCAGCCATCCACCCAGAACAAAAGGTGATAATCAATAGAAGCAAGTAGTCCGCCTAAGGCACCGCCAAAAGCCCAGCCCAGATTAATGGCCATCCGGTTTAGTGAAAAAGACCGGGTCCGGGTTTGTTCTTTGCTGAAATGCGCAACAGCGGTAGAATTGGCGGGGCGGAACGCTTCGTTTACCAGGCTTAGCAAAAAAGTGAACAGGCAAATGAAGGGAAAACTTTTCATCTGCCCGAGGATCATAAACATGATGCCGCCACCACAGAGCGTAATCAGCTGAATAGGGTAAAAACCAAATTTATCTGTGAGCCTGCCGCCAATTAACCCACCACAAACGGCTCCCAGGCCAAATAGCCCCATTACAAAACCTGCCTGAGCGATACTATAGCCCATCGTGGGCTGGGTGAGATAAATAGTCATGAACGGGACCACCATGGTACCGCTGCGGTTTATTAGTATAACCAGCGACAAGAGCCATGTTGGTTTTGATAAGCCACTGAACGCATTTTTATATAACGAAAGAGTTCCGGACAGCATGAGTTTTTCAGATTAATAACATGGCATCAAAATTATAACTTTAACGTTAGGTGATTTTTATTTATTGTTTTGGAAAACGAAGCCCTCTTTTTCTTCAAATAAAACCGGTTACACTTTCCCGTTAGATAACGGACGCGAAAACGGTGCAACCCTGGACCAGGTATCTGAAATCATAGATTTACTGAAGAGGTAATTGAGGCAACTGGTATTTCGCGGCTAGTTTTGCATATTCCGGTTTCGGCATTTGCACGAGCAAAGGATGCATGGAACCATCTATCCAGTGCAGTACTGTAAGCAGATTTTCTTCCGCCATGGCCGTGCAGCCTGAGGTGCCGGTATGGTCGTTCTGCCATATATGTAGAAAGATGCACGAGCCGTCGCCTGCAATAGTTTTGGGCGCATTATGGTTTATAAACAAGCCCCATTTATAATAATCATCATTGCGGCGCATCTGTTCAAAGCTATGCCAGTCGCTACTAGCGGGGTCGTTGTTCACGAGTGTGTTGTAATGGGCCGAGCCCGGGTCATCTACACAAATAAATGTGTCCGTTGATTTGATGTATGGATTTTTTATCCATTGTGCATCTTTATTATCTGCGTAGCCAAATGCCGTACCGATGGTAAATACACCCGCAGGAGATCTTAAGTCTCCTTCTTTTTTGACACGCGCGCCTTTTACCGTAAGATGTACGATCCCGTCGCCGATCCCCAAACCGTTGCTGCCTACGACAACTGAGTGACTGAAAAGCTGTACCCACTTGCCTTTTTGCTTTTCAAACCCAAATAAATATCCTCGGAGGCTGTCCCAGCCATCAGTAACTACGACCAGTAGTTGGTTTCCACCCAAACTATCTTTAGGTCTTGGCGCAATAGAATGAGTGCAAGGGCGCAATGCCGTTACGGAAGACGAGGAAATAAATAAGCCAGTGATAAATAAGGCAATTGCGAAACCTTTCATTTCAGCAATTTAATCATCTTTTTTTCAAGTAAGGCTTACTCAGACTCTTAAAAAGATTTTCTTCGTATACATAAAATATAAAAATGCCCATTTCACCATTACATAGCAAATGGCGAGTGCTACAGCATTGTACGGGTCGCCAAGCAGCTGGCCAAGCCATTGGAAGAAACCACGGGTTGTATATTCCCAGTTTATGAATTGGCCGGACATATAAATCAGGATAGAGTTCATGCCGATTATCTTGAAAAAGAATGCCCATTTCTTATAACCTAGCACGTCAATAATATAATAGAAAATCGAAAGCAGTACGAGGCTGTAACCTCCTACGTTTAGCACAAAGGAACTTGACCAAAGATTTTTATTGATCGGGAAATCCAAGTTCCACAAATGTGCGAACCCAATGAAAATAATGCCAAGGATAAATAACCACATCGCCTTTTTTTGCTGGCTTACTCCACTGGTTTTTAAAAAATTTCCGGTTAAGATTCCAAGCAAACCTGTGGCGATGGCAGGGATGGTAGACATCAACCCCTCTGGGTCGTGAATGCCGAGGTAGAGCCGCCCTGGCATAATCGTGCGGTCAATGTATGATGCGAAATTGCCCTCCATGGTAAGATCCCCTGCGTGGAAACCAGGTGCAGAAGTGAATTTCAGAAGCAACCAATAGCCAATAAGCAAAAATACAAACCAGATGGCCTGACCGAGTTGCCTTGTATATAAATATATTATGTTGGCAAACATATATGCCAGGCCAATGCGACCGAGCACGCTACCAAAACGAATTGCAGAGATGGGCTGGAGCTTAAGACCATTGTTATAAATGATCCCCAGCAAAACTAAAAGCAGCCCTCTTCTGACCACACGAAGCAACAATTGGTTCCTCGTCTTGCCTTTTTCCAGATCCCGGCCCACTGAGTAAGGCGTGGCAACACCCGCTATAAAAAGAAATAGCGGAAATATCAGATCGTAAAAATGAAAGCCATTCCAGGCAGGATGTGTAAGCTCCTCGGCAAACCCGTTCAGGAAGGGAGATCCGGTAGCTTTTGCTAACGTGTTCACAATTTCTTCAGCGCCCATTATCCAGAACATATCAAACCCGCGCAGCGCATCCAGAGAATATAATCTTTGTGCAATAGTTGTTGGCTGAGTCATAACCGTTAGATTAATTTTGGTTACTAAAAGTAATGGATTAAAAAGATTCTCGTCGAAATAATATTCTTCCGGCAAGCATTTTTATTCATTCACTGAAAAACCGGACTATAGTCCGGTTGTGGATGAACGTGACTCATAAATGGGAATGTAAATATCTCGGCCCTCGTCGAGTAAATGAAATGGGCGGATCTAGTGCGAATCAACAAGATTGATCTGTAGTTGCAGTATCACTACCTTTAGTTCCTGGAATATTTAAATAGAAAAACCTGTTACGCTGGCGTAACAGGCTTATCATTTCCTGTAAATTTTCAGGAGTTTAACCCAAAGAGTTAAATATGTGCTTCAATCTTTTTTACAAAATTTGTTTTTGGTTGTGCACCTACTAATTTGTCAACTACTTTTCCTCCTTTGATAAAAAGAATTGCAGGAATCGAAGTGATGCCATAGTTGATGGACAATTGCGGATTATGGTCAACGTTTACTTTCCCTACATTGATTTTTTCATTGTATTCTTTGGAGAGTTCTTCAATAACTGGGCCGATTGCTCTGCAAGGGCCACACCATTCTGCCCAAAAGTCTACTATTGTTAATTTATCGGAGGAAATCACTTTTTCCTGAAAGTTCGCATCTGTTAATTCTAAAGCCATAATAAGTGTTTTATTTTATGTAAAATTCTAAAGTTTTTCTGATTCGTTAAGTCGTTCACATGACACATTGCGCACACAAAGAAACTAAAATACTGTAAATACTGCCGATAACTTTGTCCACTTCGGCTTGGGCAGTGTGCGTAACAAGTTGCAAAAATAAATCCAAAACCAGAAATCTGATGTTCTGACATTAAAATCCTTTAAGCTGTCACTACCTGCACTTCCAGTTCAGGGGTGCTTTCCAAAAAGGCAGCCATTTCGTCATTCATCTCGAAACCGTTATCCAGCGTGTACATGCTGATCCTGAAATTATTCCTGGCTTCGCTGATATTGAACTTCAGCGATGATTTTCCCGGGTAAGATTTAACGTTTTTTTCTATAAAACGGATTTTTTCCTCACTGAGAAATCTCGCGTCAATATCAACCACTACCTGTCTTGTTAATTGCTGCTTTATGCTTTCCAGCAGCATCAGTCTTTCTACTTTAAACTCGAACTCTGACTTGTTAAAGCGCTGCCGAAAGTAACCTGCCAGGAAAAGGTTTTTTCCTTTTTCCAGGTAATTGGAATATTTAGCATAGTCCTCACTCCATAAAATAAACTCGCATTTGCCGGAATAGTCTTCTATAAAAAAGGAGCCGAATTGTTTGCCGGTTTTTGTTACCCGGTGCTGTGCCTCGATGACTAGTCCTGCGACGCGATACATTTTATTTGGCTGCGATTGTAACCCAACAGATTCTTTGATCTCATTAAACTCGCTTATTTTGGTAATCCCGTAATGATTTATTTCAAATTTGAAATGATCGAGCGGATGCCCACTCATGAATATGCCGATGATTTCTTTTTCATGATCCAGTAGTTCCGTCAATGGCCACAGATCGCAGTTTGGAATTTTTGGCGTAGCTATATCAGGCATAG
>DATMMJ010000034.1:0-4004 GCA_035569795.1 Puia sp.
GCTGCAATTGAAGACATCGATATGGGAGGAGCAAATGTGGCGGCAACCCTATATTCAGTCACAGGCGGGACCATCCAATTAGGATATTTGTTTACCCAGGCTGGTGCAAGCTTTTTTGGCATAAATGCCGAGCCTGCGACAAATTATCCCAATATTGATTTTGAATCTGGCGTCGCAAAAAACGTTAGCGCATGGGTTGGTGGCAATATTAATATGCTGAGCTTGCATGTCAACTCAAATATGACTTTTGATGCAACTGGTTTCCCGATTGTTAATATCACAAGCAACAATGGCGTTTATGCTTTCGATGAGGAAGGCGGATTTATACAGTCAACAAATACAGTGACATTCTCTGGAAATGTACCCCAGTTAATTACTTCATCAACCCTTGTGAACGAAGACTTTTACAATCTAACCATATCCAATACAAGTGGCAATGTTACTTTAGGAGTTGCCACAACGGTTTCACATAAGCTAAGTTTCACCAGTGGCTTGCTTGATGCATCTAACTTTCCGGTAACAATTAGTGCCGGAGCAAATGCAATAACAGGAACTTCTGCCACTAAATATATAATTACCGGAAATGGAGTTGGAACTACTGGTAGTCTGAAAATCAATAATATTCCCATCAACACCAATACGCTTTTCCCCGTAGGCAATGCAACCTATTACCTACCGGCTACAATAAATCCTGGAGCCAATGCAGGGAATAGTTATACCACATTTGTTTTTACTCCTGCAACAACCAATGCGCAGGCAAATGGCCCTGCTTTTAGCGCGGCAGCTCAGTCAAGGATTCTAAATGCAGTTTGGAACATAAGCAGGACTGCGGGTGCCGGTACTTCCACGCTATCCTTGAATTGGTCATCTTCAGGTACAGCGCTCGAAGGGTCTGTATTCCAGTTGGATGGTCCACTTATTGGCATCTCGCAATATATAGCCGGCTGGCAAGTTTCTACCGGAGGCGGCACTGTAGCCAGCGCAACCGCAACTTCTACATTTAGTAGTTTTACACAGTTTGCTGTTGGCGGCCTAAATGCAATATTACCGGTTGTTCTTTCTGATTTTAGCGTAGTGCTGAAAAATAACAAAACCGTTGGCCTGTCGTGGAATGTATCTGACGGTATTGATATTAGTAATTTTGTCGTGTTAAGAAGCAGTGATGGCTCTGATTGGAAAACTATTGGGTCAGTACAAGCAGATAGTACTGCCGCTGAAACTCGTTATATTTTTACTGATGAAAACCCTGCAGGCGGTGCGAACTATTATCGTCTAAAGATTCAAAATACTGACGACTTTTACACTTATTCACCTATCAGATCTGTGATGCTGTCTTCAATAAAAGGAATAAATATATTCCCCAACCCAACAACAAATGTTATTAATGTCTCCCTGGTCGATGGAGGCTCTGAGGTAGCGGTTCGGTTAATCAACCAGTCTGGGCAGATTTTGCAGTCAATTGGAACAGGCAGCACAGGCGCTTCTGTTATTTCAATGAATGTGCACAATTATGCATCTGGCGTTTACATAATCCAGGTTATCGGTGAAAACAGAATACTACAAACAAGCAGCGTGCTTATAGTACATTAATACGAGACAATACTATTTTTTAAAGAAGGCACCCAATAAATGGGTGCTTTTTCGTTTTGGAACCCAGATATAATGGAATTAAGAAGAGTGCCTTTTTCCGATAGGGCTTCAGGTATCGCCCTTTGCTATCGTCCTTACTCAATCTTTATCCCGCAGACTCTCCCGTGATTGAACCCTATCTCAGAAATTATGAACTAAATTTAATGCAACAATTCAGGCCCTGACATGTCTAATCAATCTAGTGGACTTTAAAACCGGAGACAATCTGAATGACCATTACCTGGTAGAGAAGGTATTGCGTGGTGACACCAATGCCTTTTCGGCAATTATTAAAGCCACAGAAGGATTGGTTGCACAAATTGTTTTTAAAATGATCTCTAGTGAAGAGGAAAGGAAAGACATTGCGCAGGACGTGTATATGAAAGCTTTTAATAAATTAGATGGTTTTAAATTTCAATCCAAACTGTCCACGTGGATTGGGCAAATTGCATACAACAGCTGCTTAAGTTATCTGGAAAAGAAAAAATTGGTGCTCTTGGGCAACAGCGATACTGCTGGTGATACAGTGGAAGAGGGTTTGGAATTATTGGTAAGCAAATCCTCTTATTCATCTCATGGGGAGGCAGAAAAAAGCATTTTTCAAAAAGAGCTCTCTGCAATACTGTTATCAGAAATTGAAAAACTGTCGCCCGTCTATAAAACAATGATCACCTTATACCACAATGAAGATTTGAGTTATGAAGAGATTTCTCAAATCACTGCATTGCCGGGAGGCACTGTGAAAAGCCATTTATTCAGGGCAAGAAAAGCGTTAAAGGAATCTATTTTGGCAAAATATAAAAAGGAAGAACTATGACAACTAAACATCTCAGCGAAACCGAAATGCAGCAATATGCACTAGACAAGTCCGGTTGCGGTACAGAGATTGAAGAGCATATGCAATCATGTGCCATGTGTCGGGCTGAAGCACAAGCATACCAGCAAATCTTTACCTCTATCGGTGAACAGCCCAAAGCTGTTTTTGGTTTCGATTTATCGACGCTGGTCTTGCAGCAGATCGTGAGAAACGAATCAAAATTCTCAATTAACGGCCTGTTTATTTATATTTTAGTTTTTGTTGCACTATCCGCCTCAGCCGTTGCAGCATACTTGTTCCGGAAGTATCTTGTAAATATGTTTACGGGCATTTTGCCAATGACTATGTACCTGATTTTGATTACTGCTCTTGGTATCTTAATATTCCAAAGCTTTGAAATGTACAGGAAATACCAAAAACAAATGAGTATTCTAAATTAATACCGGGAGTTTGCAACATAATTAGAACGCGCCTGTCTCATCATTTATCATACACATTAAAAATAAAAAATGAAAAGAGTAACAACCATCTTAGCCATCATGGCATTATCTTTTGCCGCTCATGCCCAAGCCTATGCACAAAATGTGCCAGATGATTCCAAGGCAATTATTGATAAAGATTTTATGAGAGAACTTTTGACCAATAGCGGTGTGCTGATTGGAATTTTCTTGTTCACCACATTTTTCCTCACCATCATTCGTTCATTTTTAGACAGCAGGCTTAAAAATAAGTTGATCGATAAAGGTGCTTCAGAAAATGTAGTGAACCAATTGCTCCAGCCTCTAAATAAAGAAAGCAAACTTGAACCATTAAAATGGTTTTCTATTTTATCAGGCATCGGGCTGGGCCTTGCATTAATTGGAGCCTTCCAGCCACTTGGCATCCATTCACTGGCCATTATGGCATTTAGCCTGGCAGCTGGTTTTTTGGCTTATTATTTTTTCACTAAGAAGGCGGAGAAATAAGATACTTATCTTTAACTGCCGGCATTAACTTACATTTCTTCTTAAATAAAAACAACATCAACATGAAAGCCGAATATTTTGTCGTCATATTCTGTCTGCTATTCGCTGGCGCTTATTTTACTTATATAAAACGAACCGGCAGCTGGGGAAATAATGATTCATCCATCGTGATAAACGGTGATAATTTTTATGAAGAAATAAAGTATGGGGGTAGAATAGTTTTTGCAGATGACGAAACATCTATTAAAAGCATTACTCCCGGCGGTTACCTAAACTTCAGAAAAAATGAGGAGAGATTGATTGCAAAATCTAGCAGCCAGGGGGTAATTAGCTACGAACTGACGGAAGGAAACAGTAAGCTCCCTTTAGATAGCAATGGCAGAAAGATGATAACTGATGCTGTCAAAGAAATGATTGCCCTGGGCATTGATGCCTCAGACAGGATGGAACGTGTGTATCGTAAGGGTGGCAACCGGGCCCTTATGAGTGAATTAACTAATCTTAAAAATGACAATGTGAAAAGAATGTATTTCGAACGCATTCTTAAATCCGATTCGCTTTCTTCAGACGATCTGACTGAACTCGCAAAAAAA
>DATMMJ010000035.1:0-2615 GCA_035569795.1 Puia sp.
ACCGGTTTTCCGCAGAAAATATATTGTTGTTAAAAAGCACTGTTTCAGTTAATGCGTAAACTCCTTCTGAAAGAATAATGGTGGCTGCTTTTTTTTCTGTGTTGGTATTAATTCGATTCGCGGCTTCCCCAAGTGTTTTCAAAGGTTGCGATTGGGAACCAGTGTTTTTATCATTACCGGTTTTAGCATTGACATATAATTCTTCTGCCGAAGCAATCAGGGATGATACTGTCATCATCAATAATAAAAATAATTGTTTGACCATAATCAATCAATTTTAATTGGAATCTAATTAGAAATAATCTTTTATGAATTTGGTAAAATTGTGGTCATATCTAAAGAACAATTTAGATTGAAAACTTTGGTGGAAATTTTAGTTTTTCCTAACGGAGGTTTCTTTTTTCCCAATGGAATTGAGAGTAAGGTCAGACCCGCCATTCAAACCCCAAAAGAAAAGTTTTATCAACAGGTTTCTTCTATAGAAGGAATATATACTTCATCGAAATCCTATTGCCAATGCAAATTCGGCGGGGACTTCAAACCCTTCCCCTTTCTTAAAGGGAGCAAGTGAAGATAAGTAAGCAGCATGAACGTCCCTTTTCACATCTTCGTTGAATTTGTTATAAGCCAGGGCCACCGGACCTCCTTCGAAAGCTGCTCCCAAAGCCTCCCTTGAATCGTTATATGAAAGCAAAGTCGTAATACGTTTAACTTGAATTACACTAAATCCGGCTGCTTTAAAATTGAGCTCGAGCATATTTGGATTGCCCAGATTAAAGAACATTGGGCAAACCTCTGAGGCAACATGCTGATCTACTATTTCAAAAATGTCCGACCACCCACACCGGTCACGTTGTCCCCAAACGGCTGCAACAACACGTCCTCCGGGTTTCAGCACCCTGTGCATTTCTTCCAGGGCTTTTTGCGGATTCGGCATATACATCAAACCAAGAGCGCAAAGCGCCACGTCAAATAAACCATCTTTCAGCTTAAGATCTTCAGCATCCATCCGCTCAAAGCTCACACGGTATTCCTTTTTGTTCGATGCGAGTGAAGATGCCTTTTCTATCATCTTCTCGGAGATATCCGTACCCACCACCCGGCCGTTGTCGCCCAGCTTTGTCAAAGCTTGAAAACTTACTAGACCCGTACCACAAGCCACATCCAACACGCTTTCTCCCAAACGCAGGTCCGCCATATCTAAAAGGAGATCCTGAGCTGGCTTCAATTTATCATGCCAAAAGGTTTCATAATAAGCAGATGCCTTATCCCATCCATACCGTTGAACACGTCTTTGAAGTCCAGGTTCCATTTTAGTAATCTTTTTGCGCAACTATGTTCACTTTTCGAATGCAGGACTGCGCGCGGCTGAAAATATCCAGGTAAGGGCTATGCTTGTCTGCCTCATCCAGCATGTGCATTATCTTCTCTTCTGATGCATCGCTGTCAATTGTTACAGTATAACGAACCTCCAAATATCCAGGTGGAACATTCGGAGCTGTTCCAAACAAGGCTCCATCATCATAATCAGCTTGTACCTCCACTTCAAGTCTTGAAATCGGAATGTCCATTACGGCGGCTTTCATCATATACCCTATGGCTAAGCAACTACTCAGAGCGGCCCGACCAAAAACTCCTGGAGTAGGTCCGCTGGCATTACCTCCAGCTTGCTCGGGCATGTCAGCAGTGAAGGCCCAGTTGCCCTCCCGAATTTCGCAGGTTAGTCCATCTCTTATTGTCGCCTTGGAAATACCAGTTCCAAGGCCAAAAGCTGGTCGCTGGGCAAGTGCACCTGAAACACGAGCAAATGCTGATTTTATCTTCTGATCGGCATTCATTTTATATCTTTTCAAAAAGTTACGAAAAACTCAATTATTAACAAAAACGAAAACCAGGTAGGAGACATTCATGACAACAGATTTTCTATACGACTTTATTTCAAAAAGCAGATATTCAGTTATGTCAACAGTAACTATAAACAATATTCCGGAATCAGCTTTAGTTGGTTTTGCAGTGAAACGAGACTTGAAATTAATTTTTGATACTGTGACCACTTCGAGAAAATATCAAAACCTGATTATAAATCCTTCCATTGCCTTTGTGATCGGATGGGACAATTGGCAAACAGTGCAATATGAAGGAATTGCAAAAATTCCAACAGAAAATGAACTTGCCGAATTGCTTGAATATTATTTCAAAGTATTTCCTGATGGAATCCTTAGAAAAGAAAATTGGAAAGACATAGCATACTTTTATGTTGAACCGAAGTGGATACGTTATTCTGACTTTAATTCTCCACAAAAGATAGAAGAGAAAAGGTTTTAGCAATTCTAATAAATCTTAAAGCGCGTCTTCAGCCTATTATATGTCATTGTTGAAAAAGAAATTAATGAAAAAAAAGTTGACAATATTTTTTTTTGCAATAATGCTGCGCCACCATTTGATTTGATATTTTTTCTATCCTTGGTTTTATTTAAAAAATAGACCCCTGTAGCCGCGGTTCTAAGCATTTTATTGGCCCCCTGCATTTATTTGCATATTTCCCTTTAAGCTCCTTGTATTATTTGCATTTTTTCATAAAAAGCCATCTCGTCACTTTGCATTTTGCAAAAAAT
>DATMMJ010000036.1:0-3806 GCA_035569795.1 Puia sp.
CGAATTGCTGCAATGGGTAAAATGAGATCACCCAGTTTGTTGCGCCTCTTGAGGCCGCCACATTTACCCAAAAACAAAACTGCTTTTGGTTTTATCGCGGTAAGCAGATCCATGATGGTAGCGGCTGTTGGGCTGCCCATACCAAAATTAATAATACTGATGTCCCCGGCAGTTGCGCATTGCATTGGCTTGTTCTCCCCAACTATTTTCACCTTGTGCCATTCAGCAAATAGCTGCACGTAATTGTCAAAATTGGTAAGCAGGATATATTCGCCGAAATTTTCCAGTTTCTCCCCTGTATAACGGGGCAGCCAGTTTTGTACAATCTCTTCCTTGCTTTTCATTGCTTCAAAATTTTCCAGTTTCTATTTTTTTGTAACCTGCATTTTTCCTGTTGCCATATTGTTTCGCCTTAGGCTACCAGTGATGCTGTTGATTTCCATCCTACTTCTGGCGCAAAATCCTGAGCAGCATTATTTTTTGAGGAACTGGAGCCTTCTCTGAGTCTCGAAAGTCCTTTGGCTTTTGAAAATACTTGTTTATTTACCTACATGCAAATCTTCTATTATTAAAATAATTTCACACCTTCACAGCGTAAATTTAGTAAATAGTTTTTGCTGATGATCAAAATATACTATCCCCACTATCCTTTCAAAATAAAAGAAGAAGAAGTCGGCAAAGAATTTATTTTCGATGAGCTGCGCAAGCTCTGGGTACGCCTTACGCCGGAAGAATGGGTGCGCCAGAATTTTATAAGATACCTCGTAGATGTAAAAAAATATCCGCCAGCTTATATTGCCATCGAAAGAAAAATGAAATTGGGCGAGATGAACAAGCGTTTCGATTTGCTGGTATTCAACAAGGCTGCCAAGCCGTGGATGATGATCGAGTGCAAAGGGATGAATATTGCACTTGACAAAGTTGTGCTTTGGCAGGTATTGCATTATAATATTGCAATACCCGTCGAATATCTTGTCATAACCAACGGAGAATCCTGCTATGGCTATCAAAAAGGCATTTTGGATTTCGAGGCAATGCCCGTGCTGCCTTCCTATGGCGAGTGAAAAATGAGGGAAACTGACTCCTCAAAAAAACCCCATCCACTTTTAATACAAGCGGCTTTTTGTTGAAATCGAAATGTATTTATGGGAATATTCCAAGCTCAGCATAGGAAATAGCAACCTTATTGATGGCTACAATATAGGCAGCCGTACGCATATCGGGTACAGTCGGATTGCTTTTCCAGCAATCCATGATTTCTTTTGTTGCTGTTGCCATGGTCTCCTCCAGGCCGCTATACACCAAATCCACTTCATCCGCTCCATGCATAATGAATTGTTTTTCTTTTGATCTTATTTCTTTACCCGTGAGCTCTTCGATCTGGCTTATGATACGAGCGTTCATGTTTTCGGTAAATCGTTTCTCCATCCGACCATAGCGCACATGGCTTAAGTTCTTTAGCCATTCAAAATACGAAACGGTTACCCCACCTGCGTTGAGATACATATCTGGCACTACCAGGACGCCTCTTTTAATAAATACCTCGTCTGCATCCGGCGTTAATGGCCCGTTGGCAGCCTCACCAATTATTTTTGCTTTTATGGAAGGGGCATTGTCTGCGTTGATCACGTTTTCCAACGCTGCGGGAATTAAAATGTCGCAGGGCAGCTCAAGGGCATCCAATGACTTGATAATATTTGTCGCGCCTGCAAAGTTCAGGATAGAACCTGTATTCTTTCTGTGCTGAAAAACCTCTTCCTCATTCAAGCCATCCTGGTTCATGATCGCTCCTTCATATTCAGCCAGGGCGATAATCTTTGCCCCGCCTTCGCGGAAAAATTTGGCAGCATGATAACCCACGTTGCCAAGACCCTGGACAATCACTGTTTTCCCTTCAACGCCTGTACTAAGCCCCAATTTATCCATTACCTCTTTCATTCGGCACACTTCGCGAATACCATAAAAAACGCCAAGACCTGTAGCTTCCCGACGGCCGCGCACGCCGCCTTGGGACACTGGCTTGCCAGTCACGCAACCCAATGCGTCAATTTCGCCGGGGCGCATGCTTAGATAGGTATCCAGTATCCAAGACATTTCCCTTTCGCCCGTCCCGTAATCCGGCGCCGGGACATCCGTGCCTGGGCCAATGAAATTCTTTTTGATTAACTCAGAAGTGTATCTCCTGGTGATCTTTTCAAGCTCATAAGGAGTATATTTTTTAGGATCAATGCTGATCCCACCTTTAGCGCCGCCAAAAGGTACATTTACGATGGCGCATTTATAGGTCATCAGTGCACTCAGGGCCATCACTTCATCAAGGTTCACTGATAGAGAAAAACGGATGCCGCCTTTACTAGGCAATTTATGCTGAGAATGCTGCACACGATACGCCTTGATCACTTCAATCTTATCGCCAATTTTAACGGGGAAGAACATACGATAAACAGCATTGCATTGCTTGATCTGTTCCAAAATGCCAGGATCCCAATTGGTGAACTGAGCCGCTTTATCAAAACTTTTTTCAACGGCTTCAAAAAATTTGTATTCGGTTGGTGCAGCCATGATGTATTTTTTTAAGGTTTACTTTTTCTCCTGCTTTTACGTGGTGGCGATGGGCAGTAAGTAGTTGGTCTTCTTCCTGCTTGCCGCTTATTATTTACTGGGTACGTCCTTTTCCAGCCTGCTAATTTTTCTATCTAGCCTGATCACATACAAAATCAATCCCAACAGTATGATTACGAGCACGGCTACAACAACATAAATCTTCCCGTTGGAGCGCATTGCATCAGCCATCTCCACTTTTTTACTTGCCGTACTATCTTGCGCGGATACCGCCAGTACAGTGAGCAAACTGATAGGTGCAAATAAAGCCTGGCAAATTTTCTTATACATGGTTCCCTCTGTTTTCTTGTAAAAATTTTAAGCGTATACGCATGGTAGTGATCCAGACTCCGAGCAAAGCCCAACCCGGGATCGCAGCAAAATAAAATATTATGCGCATGCGGCCGTCTATATTGTTGAATGTGTTGGTACCACCCATTCCGCCCGGGTGAAGACTTTCCACCATCCGTGGAATGATCCAGATTGTAGGGAAAAGCATCGCGAATGCGAATATGTTATACACTGCCCCTATGCGTGCCTGTTTATCTATGTCTGTAATGGAATTTCTGAGTACCAGATATGCAAAATAGATCAGCAAAGCGATAGCGGCACCCAGTTGTTTGGGGTCATTGCTCCAGAAAGATCCCCAGGTATAGCGCGCCCACACAGAGCCTGTCATGATTCCAAGCACACCAAATAAAATTCCGATTTTGCTGTATTCGAGCGCATAAATATCATTTACGTGATTATTGCTGCTGAGGTATCTGACAGAATAGATGACCGAAATGATAAAGAATATCATCATGCAGAACCACATCGCCACATGAAAATAAAGGTTGCGTATGGTTTCATTGAGGATTGGTTTTGCAGGCACAGTTCCTAAAAAGCCTGCAATGAAAGCGTATAAAAGAAGGATGACTGATAATATTTTCCACCAGTTTTTTTGGAGCATACTTAGTTGTTGATGGGGGCATGGTAGGCTTGCATGGCAAGCAGACAATCGTTATTTATTTAGCCACCCTTATTTGGATTGCAAAAATAGGGTAAAGGGAGGCATATTCTGAATTATTGGATTGGTAAACCCAAAAAATTGGAAGAAGCATCGATAATGGGCGTTATCATTAATGCGGGAGAGGGTATTTTATTTGACCGATAAATAAAATTGAAAGAAAGGTTGAAAATTTAAATTATTTCTTTTCTGCAGA
>DATMMJ010000037.1:0-4506 GCA_035569795.1 Puia sp.
ATCATCATTTGGAATGGCTTCACGGAGCTAATCATTACCTCAGCGATGCGATTTGTTTTTTCTTCCATGACTCCGCGCATCACCATGGTGCCATAGATCATTAAAGTAATATAAATTATCATCCCGCTGCTGAAACCGATCCCATATGCCAGCCAGAAATTCGACTGCTGTATATTGCCTTCCTTTTGCTGATATGCATTGAACTCATACAGATCATCCACTTTGGTTGCAAGAATGGAATCAACCGCCTTCTTGTCGAAATTCTTTTCCCTGAATAGTTTTTTCTGCACTGCAGAACCTAATTGGTTTTTTATATATTCTTCCGCTGGAAGCCCCAATTGTTTTTCAGAAACAAGGCGGATGGTATCCTTATACTTGGAACCCTCTTGCGGAATGATAAGAACGCCAGAGTAGCCTTTTTTTGCAAAATTATGCGCGTCGATATCGTTATCATAAATAAAGGTGACCTGTGAAGTATCGCTTTTGAGGTTATTTATAAATGCACCGCTCGAATCATTTACAGCAATACTGCTTTTTTCGGCGTTGTTCAGGGAAAAATAAACAATAGCTGCTATAAATAGCGTAATTACTATGGGAAATAAGAAAGTGGAGATGATGAAGGTTTTATTGCGTACCCGGGTAAGGTATTCTTTTTGAAAAATGATGATGATCTTGTTCATAGCATTTTTTAAACAGTTAGCAGGTGCCCTCCTCTAAGCTACACGCACCAAATATATTTCCGACAAATCTAAATTTTCTTCTTTAACCGCAGCATATGTTAAAGGTTAATGAAGTTACTGTACAATTTGGAGCAGCCAAAACATTTCCGTTTGCATTCTCCTTGAGCTTTTAGAAATGGTGCTAGAGAAATTAAAACCCATCTTTTCTGTGGGGTTTATTATGAAGTCCGAGGAACGATGAATTATGTACATTTAATTAATTCACTTTGCAAATACCCTTTCAAACGCATTTTTGAAGTCAATATCAGATGGCTTGCCGAGTGCGCCATATACTTCAGAGTAACAGGCTTCCTGCAATTTTGATCTGTCAGTCTGATTGCTCTGAGATGCAACAACTTTTATGATGGCTTCCATTTCACCGGTTTCGTCAAAATAAGGATCGAGGTCTGCAAGCGACTCACTGGTGTTTTTATCCTTGAAGTAAAATCCAACCATATATTTAGCTTTCTTGCCGGATTCAGTATTACCCGTTCTGAAATTTGCAGCATCCAACAACAGAGTATCTGCATTGGTTTCCAAAGCACGGATGATTGGCTTTGAACCTTCATATTCAATCTGAAGAAAAAATTTGCTTCCATTTGAAACGTCATATTTGTGTCGATTGAAAAGAAACTTGCTTTCTCCTCTTATCAACGCTTTCTTATTGCCGCCGGGATCTGTCTCAAAAGCTTCAGGTACCATTGCAACGGTCTCGCCACGGCCGCTCAGATAGCCTTCTTTATATTTCATATGCATGGTATTTTTCAAAATCTCCACTACTGAATTTTGTTTCTGCTCTGCCTTAGGGCCCGGGCTGATCACATAAATGCCTTTACCTGCAACGATCACCCGCACCATATCACTAGTTGAAGAAAACAACAGCACATCATCATCGCTGAGCTTACTACCCGTGACAAGTACTTCCCCAGAGAGTTTTTTTACATTGCCAATCACTTTGGTAACGGCGTATTGTGAAAAACACGGAGCCCTGAAAACCAGACAGAAAAAAATGAGCATTACTTTGTTCATAAGAATTATTTCGACCGTATGAAATAAAACTGCCCTCCTTCATTCCCGTTCGATCCGAAAGGTTTCAGGTCAGGCAATATTTGCGTTTGATTTTTTACTCCATTGAATATGAGGTTATGCAATTCCTGGACTGACAAATATTTCTGGTCGTTTTCTTTCAGCGCCTTCATCGTCATCGTTATGAAAATACTCTCCCCCGGTACCTTCTCAAGGCCCCCACTGGTAAGCACCTGGCGGCTTTTATGGTTGTACTCATATTTTTTTGGTAATGCGTGTGCATAATCATCATTGCCCCGCATAGCGGCACTGTAACAGGCATCCGAAATAAGCAGGATATGCTTCGCCCGGCAACCTTTGATCAATTCAGATAGCCTTCCATTGGAGATATAATCAACTGGCCTGTTGGCATTCAGCGGTACCCAGTAACCCACCATATCATCACCATCGCCTGTGTACGTGCCATGACCTGCAAACATGATCACCAGATTATCATTCTCATGTAACGATTCCAGCTCTCCGCTTAGTTGTTCAAGAATGTCTTCTCCATTCTTGTCGAAAAGTTCGCGGATATTTTTTTTATCGAAGCCGTAGTAGTTCGTCAGCACTTCTTCGTAGGCTTTGGCTTCTGTAATCGTTGACGGAAGTTTTTTCCATTTATCGCCACTATAATTGCTGCATGCAATGAGTACGGCATGGAATACGGGCGGCTGCTCTGCTGGTATTGCGGGGATAGCTCCATCCTCATTTTGCGCAGCGCTCCGCGTTTGTAACTGATAGTTTGCAGAAGTGATAAGCCCTTTTTTATTTGATACTTGTACGGTAAAACTTTTGTCCTCCGACAAATTTGTGGAGAAATATCCATTTGGCTGCGCAGCCACATCATTACCGTTTACTTTTACCCAATCGATTCCTGAAACGCTTTTAATGACGCCACTTACAAATACCTTTCCTGATCCGTCAGACTGCACAGTGGTGCCTTGCAAAACCGTTGGAGATAGCAATTGTATTTCAGGGGCGGAATTGTCGGCCAGATTATCATCATTGATTTTGCTTTGGAGCTTCATTATTTTGGTGGTGAGTTCTTGTTGTCCCGGCCGGATGGCATTTGTTTTCTGATAATATTCAAGTGCCTTTTCTTTCTGCCCCATTTGGTCATACACAAACCCTGTTTTTGCAAGCACATTTGAATATTCAAGAGAAAGCGGCGTGTTGCTTTCCTGATCCTGATTTGACTGTTTGTATTCTTCCAATGAAGATTGTAATAACGGCAATGCATGTGCGTAATCTTTGACTGCGATAAAGTCAATACATGCGGAAATATATTTTTTCAGGAATGAATAGGATTTATTCCCCTCAATATAACTGCCCAGGTTTTTGCGTTGATATATTTTATATAGAGAAGTAGCCTTATCATATTCATCGGTTGCGAGATAAGCCAGGACAAGATTGATCATGAACAAACTGTTGTCAGGCTGAAGTTCCAAAGCTTGGCTGTAATCACTTATAGCCTGCTGGTATTTAGATTGCTTATAATAAATCAATCCATGATTATTCCATCCATTGGCGTATTTCTGGTTCAGCTCCAGTGTTTTTGCAAAATCATCGATAGCTGAATCAAATTTCCCGGCATTGTAGTAAGAAAGCCCCCTGTTATTCCATCCATCAATAAATTTTGGGTTGATTTTTACAGCGTGGTTAAAATAGCTTATTGCGATGTCATTTTTGTTTTGGCGATAATAAACAAGCCCAATATTATTCCATGCATCCGTGTACAAAGAATCCAGGCTCAGAACACTCGTGTAGTCCTGGATCGCGAGATCATATCTTAGAAGATAAAAATAACTGTAGCCTCTGTAAAAAAAAGCATCCGTATATTTTGGATCTAGGTGTATCGCCTGATTAAAATAAAAAACAGCGGAATCATACTTCCCCAGGAATCTGTAGGAATTGCCGGCATTATACACGGCATAAATATATTTAGGGTCCAGGCTAAGCACTTTTAGATATTTGGTGATAGCCAACTGATATTTAGCCTGGGCGTAGTATACATTGCCCAGATTGTTCCACGCACTTGTGTAGCCAGGATGAATGCGGATCACTTCATTATAATCATTGATGGCAAGATCATACTTCCCCTGTTGCTTATAGGTGTTCGCACGGTTATTCAGGGCGGTTGTGCTATTTGGTGCAACCTTAACGGCCTGAGAGTAGTCACTGATGGCTTCGTCATATTTCGCGAGATAGTAATACGCGTTGCCGCGGTTGTTCCATGGGTCAAAGTACTTCGGGGCAACTCTCAATGCCTCGCTAAAATCCGTGATTGCAGCATCATATTTTTTCTGGTAATAATAAAACTCGCCGCGATTGTTGAGCGCCAGACTGTCGTCCGGATTGATCCGGAGCGCCTCATTGAAATCTTTTAATGCTGATTCATTTTTTTGCAAAGCTGTATAACAACTGGCACGCCTGCCAAATGCGCTTCCGTATTGGGGGTTTAATGAAATGGCAGCCGAATAATCGCTTACAGCCTCCTCATATTTTCCTAATAATTTATACGCATTCCCTCGGTTGTACCACGCATTTGTTGATTTTGGGTCCAACAAAATAACTTCTGAATAATCGTTGATGGCAAGGTCATTTTTGCCAAGGTAATACTGCGCATTCCCCCTGTTATTCCATGCGTCAAGGTATTTAGGGTTGATACGCAAAGCCTCCGTAAATCCAATGATAGCAGAATCATATTTCTTTTGGGTGTAGT
>DATMMJ010000038.1:0-5659 GCA_035569795.1 Puia sp.
CAATCCTTCGATTCGTATCCTCCGGATAGCCATCTCCCTAAGATTCTCTATTAGTTGAAACACCCTTACTCGATTTTATCCAACACTATGCAACGCCAATTTCTCTGAAATTACATTTCGATCATAAAAGAAAATTGGACCCTCATGGAGATTGTTATCATCTCTTCGCTTGTGCTCGCCGTGCTTTTGTTGCGAAAGCCTGTAAGTTTCTTTTTTAATAGGCTGTACATAAGGCGTCAGGCCAAAAATTTTGAAGCCAGGGAAACTTTTTATCATTCCATAGTTTCAAGCCGTATTAAATTCTATAACCGGCTCAGCCTGGAAGACCAGCGCAAATTCTTGTTTCGCACCCATCTATTCAAGAACTCCAAACGATTTCATTATATAGAAGTCCAGGAGAACGCGGAAATGCCCATTCTCATCAGCGCCGTGGCAGTTCAGCTCACCTTCGCTTTGGAAAAATTTTTGTTCAATTATTTCGATGATATTTTTGTTATAAAAGACGATTATCATTACGGTGTCTACTCCCGCCCCTTTCAGGGGCATGTAGACCAAACGGGTATTTATTTATCATGGGATAACTTCAGCAGAGGCCTTGCAGGATTAACGCCCAATTGCAATATCGGTTTACACGAAATGGCGCATGCACTGGCATATGTAAATTTTATTACCCAAACTGACGAGGACAAGCACTTTAAAAAAGAGTTCACAAATTTCTCCAAAGTGGCAAGGCCTGTTTTCACAGCCATGCAGAATGGAAGCAAAAACCTCTTGGGCGAATATGCGGGCACCAACTATCATGAATTTTGGGCTGTTTCAGTGGAAGTATTTTTTGAGAACCCGGTTCGATTTAAGCATGAGCTGCCTGATCTGTACTGTGCAATGACGATTGTCTTAAACCAAGACCCTCTAAAGTTTGTCACAGGAAAGATGACACTCATTAAGCGCCCTGCTTTAAAGGTAGTTTAGCAAGGGCGGGCCAGTCCCTACTTTTGAATGTACAATGCATTTCACGCAAAAAGGCTGGGGACTGAAACGCAAATAGACAATCATTAACCAAAGCATCATTTCAATTCTTTGTGCCTTCAGCGTCGCCAAGAGCAAACCTAAAGCCTGCTAAGGATTCTTGCAAAACGGATGATATCTGCCTCCGGGTGAATGGGCAGGTGATGCATCATATTTTGCACCAACTGATTTGCAAAATATGGCGCGAGCGAACAGCCTTTTGTACCCATGCCGTTGAGTATGCCCACATTTTTGTGCAATGGGTGAAAACCGACGAACGGCCTGCGCTCCAGGGTGGCGGGTCGGATAGAAGCGAAATGGTCTAAAATTTTAAAAGGAGATTTCAACCATTCCAACAAGATCAATTCTGTTTTTTCGCTGAATATTTTATTTGGTTTATCACTTTCAAATTGCCATTCATAGGATGAGCCAACCCAGAACAGGTTATTATTAAGGGGCACGATGTTCAATCCTTTCTTATAAATACAATCACCAGGAAATTCATTTATTTCAATAACCAGCGATTCTCCCTTATTGGGAGCAAACGGAAGATTTTTGAAAAAAGGGTTTTGAAAACTTTCAATGCCATCACAAAAAATTATCTTATCAGCAATAATGTCCTGATACCGGATTTTATTTTCTGACAAGTTGAGCTTACTAATATCAAAATGCTCATCCATCAAAAATTTGCGTTCGATTAATTTTTTTCTGGATGCCGAAACAAGTTCCATAACATCAACAAGGTAAACAGGTGCAATTTCTCCAAAACCAAAATCGTAGTTGAAATATGCTCTCCATGCATTTTCATCATCCGGTAATTTTAGATATTCCTTGTCCTGTTCAAATCGCTGTAAAAATGCAATCCGCATTTGTGGAGTAGGAAAGAAATCAACAATTTTTTTTTGAGAGATACAGTTGATATTTAACACATCTCCGATCTGCTGATAGGCACCTTGGGCAAAAGGCATCAGTTCTTCAATCATCCAGGTTTTTACCAGCCTTCTACCCGTAACGGGATTAATAATGCCAGCAGCGGATTTTGACGCGGTGTTCGATTTGGATTCATCAATAAGGATAAATGATACGCCGGATTGGTGGAGATAATGACTGAGAAACGTTCCGCAAAGACCCTGACCGATAATAATGGTATCAATGTGCATATTGCAAAAATAGGTGTGCCACGGTTTCAAATCGTGGCACATTTCTAAGTGCTATTGTGTCTCAGAAGTAAAAATCCTGAGGCTACAAAAAAATCATTATGTCCTTTTTGACAAAATTCACTCCACTGAGATCCGAATACCTTCGCTGTGTGCAGTAAACTCCGGCGCATACATGCACTGAATAGTTGTCACCCCGTTACTGAAATTGCCAGCACTGGTTACATACAAAGGATACTCGAAAACGTAAATGCCTTTTGGAAGTGCATCAAAAAAGAAATTAGTGCTGGCATCTTGAGTGCTTTCGTAATATCCAAGGCCGCCCTGCCATTTATATTCGCTCAGTACATCTACTGGCTCCATACAGGAGGCGCGCATGTCTTTCATATGCACATATTCCATGTCTCGTTCTACCCGCAGTTCAATCCGCACTTTTACTTTGTCACCCACTTTTAAAACGCCATTTTCAATAACCGGTTCTAATACAGGACCCTTGTCTGTGTTCCTTTCAACAAATAATTTCTTGGATAACAAAAGTGGCGTTGAGGCACTAGTAATCTTGTCCAGATTTTCAAAATACTGCCAATAGACTGCTCCCCATGCTGGGGTGGAAGACTCTGGGGAAGTTGATTGATTTGTTACCGCTGAAACACTGACATGGATATTACCCATCTCAGGGTTTACAAAACTTCCCTGGATTACTTTTTTGAAATAGCCGGTTCCAGCTTCTGGGTTATTGTCTGCAGAAGCAATAACCGTATTTCCTAACCGAACATCTACTTTTTTATCTCCCAGCAGCCAATCTGTTCCCTGAATCAATAATGCGTAGCAAGCATCTGCCGTTGCTTTGGTGGTTTTCCAGTTTTCGGTTTGCTTTTGTTTCAGCAGCCATAATTTCAAATTGTTGACTGTTTTGTTATCCTTAGCTATTTCGCTGAACGCTTCAATCATCAACGATTGGGTCTCCACAGGTGCCTGATGCCAGTAGTAGCCGCCTGCATTTTCTTTCCAGTACATTCCCATTTGATCATTCACAATGGCATTTTGTTTTAGTGAGCCTAGAATGTCCTTTGCATTTTGCAGATCGCCACTCCTAAAAAGTGATAAAGCAATCATTCCCTGCATGTATTTGTTTTGCTGGAGCCAAAATTGTTGAGATTGTTTGCGGTAATAATTCACGGACGCAAATGTTTCGCCTGGCAACGCATAATCACTGAAGAAACTGCGCATGTACAGATATTGTATCTGGGTATAACTAACATTGGGCGCCGTGAGACTGGATTTATGTTTAATCAGGTTATCAAAATCCTGTTTTATTTTTCTATCAAGATACGCTAGCGCAGATTCTACAATCCCGTTTATTTTTTTAGTCGAAGCAGAAGGAATCGCATTTAATTTTCTTAAATGCCCGATGCCTGTTAAAATATACTGAGTGATGTAGCGATCATCCGGGCCGCCTTTAAACCAAACAAAACCGCCGTTATCAAGTTGCATATCCTGTAGTGTCGCGATCGCTGATTCAAGCTGAGCACTCATCTTAGCCATATCAAAAAGCATGGCAATATTTTTTTTCTGCTCCGACTCGCTCTTGGCTTGTAATACCCACGGAGTCTCCTGCAATAAAATAGATTTCAATTCTTCATTTTTTTGCAAATTCGAAAGCAATGCTGCGGTGTCTGCCGTTTTCCAACGTTCAAAAATTCCCTTAATGCGCGCAGAGCCGTTGACAATTTTTGATGCCAGCGCGTTAGCATAAAACCGGTTAAAGGTTTGCTCTGCACACTGGTAAGGATATTCTATTAGATAAGGCAAAGCCTGCACCGCGTACCATGCGGGATTGGTAGTAAATTCAACCGTTAATGAGTGGTGGTTAAGTGTTTCGCTGGAAGCGCTCTGCAATAGTTTTTCAAATTTGAAATCCCTTGTGCCGGGGCCGCTCATATTAAGTGGAAGGCTTTCTGTAACCAGCATGCGGTTACTCAAAACAGGCAATGTGTTTTCTTCCCCATCGCTCAAGGATCCTGAACGTGCAATAATACGATAACTAAGAGGCTTATTAAATTGATAAGGAATCTGCAGGTTAAAAGTTACCGGCTCGCTCTGTTTGGCCGCGACTGTGAAATACTGATTTGGTTGAATGTTCTGGAACCAGCCATCCACAGATTGATTGGTAGTAGCATCCAGGAGCTGGAGTTCAACCTGACCGGTGAATTCCGAATCAGTGAGGTTTACAATTTTTGTACTGATGTTGATATGATCCCCCTCGCGTAAAAATCGTGGAACATTTGGCTGAACCATCAATTGTTTTTGTGTGGTGATCATTTTTTCTGAATAACCGAAAGACAAATCTTTTGTGTGCGCGAGGGTCATCCATTTCCACTCGGTCAACGCTTCGGGTATGGTGAAAGAAAATTCTACATTTCCATCTGCATCTGTTTTCAATTCAGGAAAGAAGAATGCAGTTTCATTAAAGTTTTTGCGGATCTGGACTAATGATTGGTCTGATATTTCTGATTTATTCAGTCTTTCTTCTTCATCGTTAACTATTTTGGGCGGTGTAAATTTTGCTATTTCAATTTTGGAACTATCTATCTGCACTCCTGGAACTCGGCCCTGAAATGCTTGTGGTGAAGCTATGCCCCGAAGTCTTAGCTGGCGTGCTGCATAGATAGTTAAAAGCCTGTCATACGTTTTTACAAAGTAGTTATTTGTATAATCACTAAAATCCTTTCCTGAAGAAGAAATCAAACTAAACCCATTCGATCTCCGCCATCCATTGTTAATGTAATAGTCCGAATAAATATCAGGTCTGCTCCAGCTCTGCTCCTTAATCTGGTCAAGTGATGCATCGTACATGCCTGCCAAAACCTCAGCTGCAACTTTATCTTTTTTATACCCGGAAATTTTCACTTTCCATTTTTCTTCACTGCCTGGCAAAGTTTTATCGCGGTAACTCTCGTAGCTGATGTTTAGCTCCTTGTTTGTCCAAGGCACTTGCACTATATCCGTGCCATTATAAAAACGATTATCTTTCACAAAAGCATAGAACACACCAAAGCCACCGCGGTCGTTTTCGGTAATGTTGAAATCGAAAGATTTCTTTTCATTGCTAATGCTGAGAAAGGAATAGTTGGCCTCAGTCTTCTGACTACCAGCTTCTGATTCCCGAGCGCTGAATTGCGCTATCACAAACAGATCTCTTGCAGAAGAACCAATATTTACCGTAGCCTTATTTCCCGGCCTTGTAATTTGATAATTATCGAAAACCCAGTTGTATTGCGGACTTGCAGGGTTTGCTGTTTTTGCATCATACAGCTGAACATATTTTATGTTCTTCACATCTTCACCGTAGTTGTCTTTTGCCGTTGCTTCTATTATGTACCAGCCAGCTTGAAACCTTGTGCCTTGTACCTTGAAACCTGAATATTCGTATGTGGTATCTGATGCTTCAAAGACTTTATCCATCTTTTCCCAATTTTCTTTCCTTGTTTCATCGC
>DATMMJ010000039.1:0-3553 GCA_035569795.1 Puia sp.
AATTATTGCCCCAGGGTTGCCTGCCAAGCCGGGCATATATAAATATTTTGATGACAAAAAACAATTGATTTATGTCGGCAAGGCAAAGAATATCCGCAAACGGATAGGATCCTATTTTTCAAAAACATTTACAACCTACAAAACCTACGAGCTTGTTCAGCGCATCCACTATATAGAATTCACCATCGTTGGTTCCGAGCAGGATGCATTCTTACTGGAGAACGCTCTTATAAAACAGTTTCAGCCACGTTTTAATATAAACCTGAAAGATGATAAAAGCTATCCTTTCATTGTAATAAAAAATGAGCCTTTCCCGAGGATTTTTTTAACAAGAAGAAAAATAAATGATGGCTCAGAATATCTTGGTCCGTTCACTTCAGTGGCCAAAGTGCGGGAACTCATACAATTTGTGAGAGCCTACATCCCACTACGGACCTGCAAGCTAAATCTAACAGAAACGAACATACGAAAAAAGAAATTCAAGGTGTGCCTTGAATACCATCTTGGCAATTGCAAAGGCCCCTGCGAAGGTCTGCAATCAGCGGAGGAATACCAGACTGAACTTTTGCAGATCAAAAGTATTTTGAAAGGCGATCTGGGGCCGGTTATCCAAAAGTTTAAAATAGAAATGAAAGATAGCGCAGCCGAAATGAAATTTGAAAAAGCCGAAATACTCAGAAAAAAAATTGAGCACCTGGAAAACTATCAGGCGCGATCCGTGATAGTGAGCCGGCATGTTTCCAATGCGGATGTTTTTACTATTGGCATTGATGAGGACACGGCTTACGTCAATTACCTGATGGTGGAGAACGGCACTATCGTTCAAACCCATACCATTCAAGTTGAAACGCATTTAGAGGAACCCTCTGAGGAAGTGCTTGCTCAAACAATTGCCCAATTGCGCGAGACTTTTAACAGTAAAGCCTCGGAGATCATTGTACCCTTTAGGATTGAATATCCGCAGGCAGGGGTTGTTATTACTGTTCCCAAGGCAGGTGACAAAAAGAAATTGCTTGAGCTCGGTGAAAAAAACGTGGAGTATTTCCGTGAGGAATTAAAAAGAAAAAAATCCTTACAGCTTGAGGAAAAAACGGACGAAGATAGCCTGAAAGTATTATCTGAATTAAAACAAAACCTGCAACTCTCTGAGCTGCCTACCCATATAGAATGCTTTGACAATTCCAATTTTCAGGGTAGCTTTCCCGTATCTGCCATGGTGTGTTTTAGAAATGGGGTGGAGAGCAAGAAAGATTACCGCCATTTCAATGTAAAAACAGTCGAGGGAATAAACGATTTTGCGACCATGAAGGAGGTGGTATACAGAAGATATAAGCGGTTAACTGAGGAGCAGCAGCCTTTGCCGCAGTTAATAATTATTGATGGTGGTAAGGGCCAACTCAGCGCCGCCATGGAAAGCATTGAGTCCCTGCAACTGGCTGGAAAACTCACGGTGATCGGTCTAGCAAAAAATGAAGAAGAGATTTTTTTCCCGGGAGATACGGAGTCAATAAAACTTCCCTACACGAGTGAGAGCCTGAAATTAATAAGAAGGATCAGGGATGAGGTGCACCGTTTTGGCATTAGTTTTCATAGGAAAAAAAGAAGTACCGGCACATTCAAGAACGAGCTTGAAGATATCAAAGGTATTGGCAAAGGCACTGTTGATGCGTTATTAAAGCAATTTCGGTCCGTAGCCAGGATAAAACATTTAACGGAAGAAGAGTTAAGCCACGCTATTGGCGCCTCCAAAGCTGAAATAATTGTCAGCCATTTTGAAAAAGAAAAAAAAGAGCAATAGCTAACGACCATGGGTACCCACTACGGTTCCAAAGTATGCAATAGCAAGAAAGCCCGCGCATTTAAATTTGCGCGGGCTTTCAAAAAATTAATAAGCAATCTCCTTTCTTATTGAAGTGCTATCTGCTTTGGCGTGTACCCGCTGTTTACTATTTCAACAAAATAATTCCCTCTTGCTAAACTTTTAACAGAGATGGTGCTTTGTGCTGAACTTGGGTCAAACAAATATTGTCCAACTATACTTCCCGATGCATTCATTATTCTTATATAATTGCCGGAAATACCATTGTGTTTAATGATAATATGGTCTGATGCAGGATTAGGGAATATGCTCAATGCTGCAACATTGCTATTGATTTTTGCCGATACCACCCTGCTGTAGGTGAAATGCCCATTGACGTCTACTTCTTTCAAACGATAGAAATGAATACCTGCGCCCGGCGCAAAATGAGTGAAATCGTAACTGGAAGCGCTAAAGGAATTCCCAGTGGCTGCAACCTGGCCGATAGAATCAAACGCCATGGTATTGAGGGAATGCTCAATCACATATTTTTGTAAGTTCACTTCATTAGACGTCTTCCAGTTAAGCACGATATTCTCTCCTGACGCAGTAGCAGTGAAGCTCAATAGATTTAGTGGCAATATCCCTGTATTGGAACCCTGCAGATAGGCTTGTGAATAAATCCACGGGCTGAAAACCTGGCCAAAAGTCGTGGCAGAAGACGCGTACTGGATTCTGACCCTCACTTTGGTTGCTTTTGCTAAAGCCTTAGGTATGAGATTTTTAAATTCCGTACCGCCGGGACTTATTGCACTGTAGGATGTTTGATTACCGCTTAGAGCCACGCTATTTGTAATCGGGTTTGGTGGAGAACTCAAAAAAGGGGCGCCATTGCCTTCGGTTTCCCAGACAAGGCGGCCTTTAACTGCTCCAAAGGGCGACTGAACAAAAAGCCCAAGACCAAAATTGGGCTGGGTCAAATTGTCTGCTGCTATCGGACTGGTAAGATTGGTTTCATAAAGACGCAGCCTGTTGCTTGCGTTATTGCCATTGGCATTGTTGCCGTAATATACGTGCGTCGCCCCGGCTTTAAAGCCAGCTGTTGCATCTTCATAAACACCCACAAGTACATCACTATAGCCATCGCCGTTTACGTCGCCCGCGCTCGCAACGGAACGCCTTAAGTTAAAACCTTCCAGATTTGCATTTGCTGACCCCTCATCCAAAAATGAGGTAGCTATTGTAGAAGAAAGCCCGGTAGGGCCCCCGAGGTAAAGATATGCCGCACCGGTTTGTGCCCCACTGCTCGAGGTAGCAAGCGTAGCCCTTACTATCACATCTGAGTATCCATCGCCGTTTACATCGCCGGCGCTGGAGACAGTTGCGCCAAATTGGTCGCCTGGATTTATTCCAAGTAACACGGTTGAAGGAGTGGTGGACAAACCGCCAATGCCCCCCAGAAATATGGATGCAGCCCCTCCGCTTATAATATATCCGTTGACATTGCTTGCACCAACGATTACGTCAGAATAACCATCTCCATTCACGTCCCCTGCGCTCGATACGCTTACACCAAAATCCCCACCCACTCCGGTTAGAGAATAATCGGGCGCAGCTTTATTTGCAATTCCCGTTGCACTCCCTTTATAGACATAAGCAAACCCACCGCCACCGCCGAGTGTACCTACTATCACATCAGAGTAGCCATCCCCGTTGACGTCGCCGGCGCTTGCAACACTAATGCCGAAGCCGGAA
>DATMMJ010000040.1:0-7905 GCA_035569795.1 Puia sp.
AGTTAATCTTGCCGGATTGATACCTGGAGGTAAAACGCAGTGGCGCGGGGGATAGTAAGATTACAATCTTTGCACATCCAAAACAGGCACCTCAAACCTAATGTCGAAAAATTATATTTATTATCATGAGCACCTCAATAAAAAAATTTAAGCGCGTCAGTTATCTCTGGGATCATGCAAAGGCAGATTCTCTTGCAGGTGATGAGGTAGCATTGCTAGTATATCGCTCCAACTTGCTTGGCGCAGATTTACGATTAACCAATTATGGCGGGGGAAATACATCCTGCAAAATCTTTTCCAAAGACCCGCTCACCGGTAATGACGTGGAAGTGATGTACGTGAAGGGTAGCGGCGGGGATTTAGGAACAATGAAACGCAGTGGACTTGCGGCTTTGTATGTTGACCGATTACGAAGCTTAGAAAATAGGTACCGCGGCCTAGAGCATGAAGATGAAATGGTTGAACTGTTGAGTCATTGTATTTATGATTTAAATTCCAAGGCACCTTCAATAGATACGCCACTACATGGATTTCTCCCGTTCAAACATATTGACCATCTGCATCCCGATGCTGCTATTGCAATTGCTGCGGCAAAAGACGGAAAGAAAATTACTTTTGAACTATTTAAGGGCAGCGTGGGTTGGGTCCCGTGGCAACGCCCGGGATTTGATTTGGGATTGAAACTAAAAAAATGCCTGGACGATAATCCGGGTATACGCGGAATCATGCTTGGCTCCCACGGTTTATTCACCTGGGGAGATACGGCTTTTGAAAGTTATATCAACACACTAGAAGTGGTTGAAAAATGTGCGGAGTATCTGGAAAGTAACTACGGAAGAAAACGCGAAGTATTTGGTGGGCAAAAAATGGAGTCATTGGCTAAAGAAGAACGCCTGCAAAAAGCCGCCCAACTGGCTCCCGTGCTCAGAGGCTTTTGCTCATCGAAAATAAAAATGATAGGGCATTTCACCGATGACGAAAAAGTATTGGAATTCATCAACTCAAATGATTTAGAAAAATTGGCTCCGATGGGAACAAGCTGCCCTGACCATTTTTTAAGAACGAAAATCTCTCCGCTTGTATTAAATCTTTCGCCTGGTGAAAACTTAACCATGCTTTCGACCCTCCGAGAAAAGATCTCTCCTTTGTTTGATGCTTACAGAAGGATGTACACGGATTATTATAATACCTGTAGTCACCCGGGCAGTCCTAGTATGCGGGATCCCAATCCGGTAATTATTTTGTATCCCGGAGTTGGCCTTTTCAGTTTTGCAAAAGACAAGCAAACAGCAAGAGTGGCGGCTGAGTTTTATATAAATGCAATCAATGTGATGAAGGGAGCCGAAGCAATTTCACAATACACTTCGCTTCCAAGACAGGAGGCATTCAATATCGAATACTGGTTATTGGAGGAGGCAAAATTGCAGCGCATGCCAAAACCAAAATCATTAAGTGGCAGGGTTGCACTAGTAACAGGCAGTGCAGGCGGTATCGGCAAAGCCATCGCGAAAAAATTTGCTGAACAAGGGGCATGTGTCATTATCAATGATATTGATGAACAGCGCTTGCAAAACGCAGTTGAGGAATTTCAAATGCAATTTGGGCAAGATACGGCATCATCAACTGAGCTCGATGTAACAAATCAGGACACGATTGAAAAAGCCTTTGCATCCGCGGCGCTTGCATTTGGCGGCGTAGATATTGTCGTTAATAATGCGGGGATCAGTATTTCAAAACCTTTGACAGAACATTCCGTGGAGGATTGGGATAAACTATACAATATATTAGTAAAAGGACAATTTCTGGTTTCAAAATTGGGCGTTGAGATGATGCGCAAGCAGGGTTTCGGCGGTGATATTGTGAATATCGTATCAAAAAATTCCGTGGTTGCCGGTCCTAACAATGCTGGCTACGGCTCTGCAAAAGCAGCTCAGGCCCATCTCTCACGCTTGCTTGCTGCTGAACTCGGCAGCGATAAGATCCGGGTCAACGCTGTCAACCCGGATGCAGTGATCGCAGACAGCAATATATGGGCAGGCGGTTGGGCCGAAGGGCGCGCAAAAGCCTATGGCATCAGTATTGAAGAACTTCCCGGGTTTTATGCCAGGCGAACCCTGCTGAATGAAACCATTTTGCCCGAGGATATTGCCAATGCATGCTATGTTTTTGTAAGCGGATTAGTTAACAAATCAACAGGCAATGTGCTAAATGTGGATGGAGGCGTAGCTATGGCTTTTTTAAGATGAGGCTGCGATGGTAAAATTGTTTATTACAAATCTCTTGGCTATTGGCTATTGCACAATTTATATTACACTGTCTTGAATGCCATTAAAGCAAACAACAAATGTGATTATTCAAAAAATATATTCATGAAACCGGAGACGATAAAAAATGCGACTATTTCACTGGCGATAATGATTTTTGTTGCTATCAGTGCATTCAAAGTAAGTCTGAGGGACACCAAAAAAACTACGCATGGCAGAACGCCATCTGAGTGGTTCCCGCAGTATGCATTCGACCCGGAAACTTTTCAGCATGCCCCACTTCAATACGGACCTTTCACCCGGTGGTGGTGGCCGGGCAATGATGTAACAAACGAAGAACTGCAACGGGAAATAAGCATGTTTGCAGACAACGGTTTTGCAGGCGTAGAAGTGCAACCCCTGACAATGGGTTTGAACCCTAAAGCGCCCAAAGAACAAGCGGATAGAATTTTCAGCTGGGACACTCCCTCTTTTTATGACCATTTAAGAGCCGTTATGCAGCAGGCACAACACTCAGGTGTAACCGTAGATATGAACGGTGGGAGTGGTTGGCCTTTGGGCGGTTCCTTCTTTGACCCAAAAGAAGGAATGAAAACATTGGCAATTTCAGATACCAGTGTATCTGCAGGGCAGTTGTTCGATGCTCAGCTTCCAGCTCCGCATAACCACGATCCTAAACCGTCTGGCGCGATGGCAATGATGATGAGTGAAAACCTTGTAGATAATAACTGGGCTATTATTGAAAGCGTCATTGCCGCGAAAGTAATCAAGACCTCAGGTGGGCAGACTGTTCTTGATCCAGCCACTATGGTGAATTTGACCGGAAAAATACAAAATCGCAATCTCAGGTGGCAGGCGCCTGCTGAGGGGGACTGGAAGATTGTGGTTTCATGGGACATACCAACCGGAGAAAAACCATCATTGATAGCTTCTTCCAAAACATGTTATGTCATTGATCATTTAGATTCACAGGTTGTAAAAAAAACCTACGATTATTTACTTGGGGATCGGTCGGGCCTACAAAATTACTACGGGAATCCTTTGAGGGCCGTTTTTAATGACAGTTATGAATTTCACACAGACCGCATGATCTCACCGGATTTTTTAAAAGTGTTTAAAAATAAAAATGGATATGACATCGCTCCTTATTTGTCCTCTGTTTTTCAAAAAGGATACGATCATCCTACTTATCTGGCCGCGATGTACCCGAATGCAAAACCGCCATTCAGTTTTAGCGAGTCTGAAAACTGGAGAATGATGTATGACTACGATGCCACTGTCAACGAAGTTTTCAAAAATAACTTTATCAAAACAAGTGATCGGTGGATGGAGAAAAATGGGATGTTACATCGCACGCAAGCCTATGGGTTCCCGGGCGATTTAATTGGGAATGCAGGCGCAGCAGACATTCCGGAGGCAGAGCAACTTTTTGCGGAAGGTTCTGAAGGATATCTGAAACTTGTTACCTCGGGAGCGCATCTCAACAATCACCCGGTTATAACCCAGGAATCCTTTGTGTCCATATACAGAGCCGAAATGACCACACCGCAAAAAATCAAAATGTGGGCTGATAAATCTTTGGCCTGTGGAATCAATCAGCTTATTTATCATGGGACTCCATACAAATATAACAACGGGGAATACGGCAATGAAGGATGGAACACCTGGTCATCGCCCTTTGCGCCTTTTATAAATTTCTCCACCGGGATGAATGAATCCGATCCTTTCTGGAAAGATATTAAAACACTGAACCAATACCTTGGTCGTTGCCAGTATGCGCTTCGCGCAGGAAGACCCAAAATTGATGTGCTGATCTACATGCCTTTTATTGATTTCACGGAAGATCAGATTGCAATGAACCCTGAAGAAATTTTATACCTCGGTTATTTGAAAGGCGTTGAACCGGAAATTTCGGGCTCCGGAGTTTTTGTGGCTCCCAAAACCCTGATCAATGAATGGTACAGCAAATTGTGGAAAATTGTGAATGCACTGGAATCAAAAGGTGTTTCATGGGAATTCGTGAATGATGAATCATTGCAAAAAGCAAAACTGAATGAAGGTAAAATAAACATAGAGGGCAATGAATACCAGACATTAATCCTGGCTAACCTTCCTTACATTAATCTCGGCACCGCAAGACAAATAAATATACTAAGCAAAAAAGGACTAAACCTTTGGACAGTTGGCGAATTACCGCGAATGCAGCCTTCTTTTTTACATTTCCAAGCCAATGATAACATCACCGGGCTACTGCTTGAGGAAGCGGGGAAGCAAAAAAATACGAACCACGTTCCTGGTGATTTGCCGCTGGGTACCATCTTTCAAAAAATTCGATTTGCAACAAGCGTAAACTTTTCCCGGCAGATAACCCGCGAAATGGCCGATGGCAGCCAGATAAAATTTATTTGGAATAAATCTGACCAATGGCAAACCATCTCATTGATTCTGAATAAAAATTTCACCACAAGCTATTGGCTAAATCCTGAAAACGGGACCATCGTAAAAACTTCTAACCCATTTTCCGAGAATATCAGTTACCAGTTGCCTCCATATGGTTCCGTTATTTTGTATGCCACAAAAAAAGCGATTGCACAGAATTTGCTTTCTGTTCCAACACCGACTGAAATGAATGCAAAAGATTTGCTAAAGATTGAGAATTGGTCAATTCAAGTGGAGGATATCAATTTGGCGAATAGCCCACTTTTTGATTGGCGAACAAATGAACAGTTGAAATATAAATCAGCCGAAAGCACTTATACATCATCCTTTGATATGAAGAAAATAGAAGCTGGCAAACATTATTTTGTTGATTTAGGGAAGGTATTTTTTACTGCAAGTGTTAGCATCAATGGACAAGAGGCCGGCAAGCGGCTTTTCGCGCCTTATAGCCTGGATATAACTAAATTTATCAAAACCGGAGAAAATAAAATCGAGGCGCACATAACAACAGCTCGCAGGAATGGCTTTATCGGGGAAGCCTTGAATGGCAACCCACATTATTTGCAATTCAAGGGAAAAGAAAACACAATCATTCCATCGGGATTGGTTGGCCCGGTAACAGTGAAACAATTGTGAGCTGTATCTGTAATCGTAAAACCCGTTAATATATGCAGCGCGTCGCTTTCAAGATGAAATTGAATAAACTCGGTGAAAAAGAATATAAAAGACGCCATGACACAATTTGGCCGGAACTAAAAAAATTACTAAAGGAGGCAGGCATAAAAGACTACTCCATTTTTCTTGATGAAGAGACAAACAGTTTGTTTGCTTACCTTACCATAAAAGATGCCGGTCGATTAAGGGAACTATCCCAAGAGGAGATTATGAAAAAATGGTGGGAACATATGGCTGATATTATGGAAACAAACGAGGACAATTCACCGGTAAGCGTTTTTCTGACAGAAGTTTTTTATCTGGAATAATGAACAAGACCCATCCCATAAAGATTACTGTTTCCTTTATTTTATTGCTGATCTGCAATAGTTCATTTACACAATTGCAGCGACTCAGAGTAAGCGATAACAGGCATTTTTTAGTAACAAAAGATGGCAGCCCATTTTTCTGGTTGGGGGATACTGGCTGGGAATTGTTTCATCGCTTGAATAAAAGTGATGCAGAAGCGTATTTTAAGAAAAGGTCATCGCAGGGATTCAATGTTATTCAGGCAGTGGCTCTGGCTGAGCTAAATGGTTTGCATACCCCAAATGCAGCAGGTGATCTGCCTTTGGCAAATGATGATCCAACCCGACCCAATCCAGCGTATTTTGATTTTGTTGACACAATCATTGACTTAGCCGCAAAATATAATTTGTATATCGCATTATTGCCCACATGGGGAGATAAAGTTTTTAAGAATTCATGGGGCAAAGGCCCTGAAATATTTAATGTAGATAATGCTTTTGCTTTTGGCAAATGGCTCGGAATACGATATAAAAACCGTACAAATATTATCTGGGTCGTTGGAGGCGACAGAAGCCCCAGAGATAACTCGCAGGATGTAGCCATCTGGCGCGCTATGGCAAAAGGAATAATCGAGGGTGTGGGCAACCTTGAAGATGCGTTGATGACATTTCATCCCCAGCCGGATGGGACATCAAGCTCTTCCAGGTGGTTCCAGCAGGATGAGTGGCTCGATTTGAACATGCTGCAAACAGGGCATTGCCGCGACACTCCTGTTTGGGAAATGGTTAGTAATGATTATAATAGAACACCTGTCAAGCCTGTGGTCAATGGCGAGAATATCTATGAAGAGATGCCTGTATGTTTTAATCCAAAAGAATTGGGATATGCAAACGCATACGATGTTCGAAAAGCGGCCTATTTGTCTGTGTTTGCTGGCGCCCTCGGGCACACCTATGGCTGCGGTCCAGTTATCTGGTTCTCTGAAAAGAAAGATAGTCTGTTTGCAGCTTTGCATACCTGGAAGCAAGCGCTCGATCTTACTGGGGCCAATGAAATGAAATACCTGCGCGCTTTGATAGAATCCAGACCGATGCTGGAACGCCTACCTGATCAGAGTTTACTCGCAACCGGTGGATCCTGCGCTGCCAACCGGATCCAGGCTACCCGAGGTAAAGACTATGTTTTTATTTATAGTGCTTACGGCGACAGCATAATAATAAAGGCAAACACAATTTCATGCAATAAATTAAGCGCAAGCTGGTATGACCCACGGACAGGAAAGACAACCCGGATCGGCTTTTTCGAGCCTACGACCCAGTTGAGTTTCATGCCGCCTTTGCCGGTTTCTTCACCCGTCCCATCACAAAAAGAAGACTGGGTACTGATATTGGATGATGCTTCCAAAAATTTCGCAGTGCCAGTCTTCCGGTAGCCACTTTCTGTGCCTGGCAATAGGAGATAGTTCAGGGTATAAAAATTGTTATAAACCAATACACATGCAAATTGAACAAAGCAAAATTGACGAGCATAATCAATCGTTACTGAAACAGCATCAGCGAAAATTTGATTTCCTTGCCGAAGAAATAAAAAATGCAACAAGCATTTTAGAAAAACTGGTTGCTTTTCAAATTGCGATCCCAACCTGGGCATTGGGTACAGGCGGCACACGTTTTGGAAGATTTCCCGGTGGAGGTGAGCCAAGGAATCTTGAAGAAAAAATTGAAGACATTGGATTGCTGCATGCGTTAAACAAATCAAGTGGTGCCTTATCATTGCATATTCCATGGGATATTCCAAAAAATATTGCTCACCTAAAAGCAATGGCTGCACATCATGGCGTAAAATTTGATGCAATGAACTCCAATACATTCCAGGATCAGCCCGGTCAAAAATATTCTTATAAATTTGGCTCTTTGCAAAATGTCAACAGCAGTATCCGCAAACAGGCTATTGATCATAATATTGAGGTTATTGAACATGGGAAAGGACTGGGTTCAAAAGCGCTCACGGTGTGGCTTTCAGACGGCTCCTGTTTTCCAGGTCAATTAAATTTCAGAAAAGCGTTTCTCAATACATTGGAAGGGTTGAAAGAAATTTACGCAGCTCTACCTATAGATTGGAAAATGTTTGTAGAATATAAACCTTACGAACCGAATTTTTATTCCACAACTGTCGGAGACTGGGGACAATCATTTTTGTATACAACCAAACTGGGTGAAAAGGCTTTTACACTGGTTGA
>DATMMJ010000041.1:0-15251 GCA_035569795.1 Puia sp.
CAGCCCGTAAAACATACTGTCGATTAAATTGCCGAGGGCGCCTGCAAAAATAAGTGCAGCACAAATAATAAAACCCCTGTGATATTTTTTTTGGATGATGGAGCGGATATAAAATATGCCGAACACAACTGCCACCAGCCTGAAAAGTGTAAGTGCTGTTTTGCCCCAATAGCCACCTAAAGTTTTTCCCCAGGCCATCCCTTCATTCTCCACAAAATAAATCAGGAATTTGTCCCCCATCACATGAATCCCCTTGTCGTAGCGGGAAACGGGGGCATGGTAATAGTCCCACTGGTAACTCAAGGGCATGTGTGTTTTCACCCAAATTTTCAAAACCTGATCTGTCACGATAATGAGAAGTACTATAAAAAAGACATTCCTGAGCTTCACTGCAATTATTTAAGCCGCAAATATAATTAAATACCGGTTAGCCGTAGGGGCTTTTCAATTCGGCCACCAAGTTCAAGCCTTGATCTAGAGATATTAACTTTTCTTCTACTGTTCATAATATACCCTTTTTACCCTCTTGGAGACTCCCGTTAAGATTTCATATGGGATGGTCTGCGCCCATTTGGCAACTTGCTGGACTGGCAATTCCTTTCCAAAAACAATCACTTCGTCGCCTTCAGCCACATCCGGGATGGCTGTTATATCAATCATTGTCATATCCATGCATACGCTGCCGATTACCGGCGCGAGTCTCCCTTTCACCATCATCTTGCCCGAGCCGTTGCCAAGGCTTCTGGAATAGCCATCAGCATACCCTATACAAACTGTTGCGATGATGGTTTTACCCTCCGCAACCCCTTTTCTATTATATCCGACAGTTATTCCCGCTTCCAGGTGCTTTATTTGGGCAACGGTTGATTTCAGGGTGGATACTTCCTGCAGATGTAGTTTTCCTGAGCCGCCGCTTTCCACCCCGTATAAGCCAATACCAAGCCGCACCATATCTAACTCTAAATGTGGGTGCCTTACAATAGCGGCGGAATTTGCAATATGCTTTAAGAAAGGGTAATCTAGGCAGGCCTGTATTTCCCGAGATGCATCCAAAAATATTTTCCCCTGTTGGTTCGTAAACCCATCCTGCTGCGCTTCTTCGCTAGCAGCCAGATGGCTGAACACACTTTGTATTTTGAAGGAAGACAGCTTTAATGTCTGGATAAGTTCTGTCAGCGCAATAACTGAAAACCCTAGCCTGTTCATTCCTGTTTCCAGCTCAATATGAACCGGGAATTGCTTCAAACCTTGCTTTTTCAAAAAGCTATCGAAGAGTTGCAGCAAGTGAAAAGAATATATCACCGGCTCCAGATGATATTGCAGAAGGGCATCAAAAGAACTTAGTTCAGCATTCATCACCATAATAGGCAGATTGATGCCGGCTTTGCGCAATTCAACTCCTTCGCCAGAATATGCTACGGCCAGGTAATCTACTTTATGAAATTGAAGCAGGTTGGCAATTTCAAAACTTCCCCCGCCATAGGAAAATGCTTTTACCATGGCCATGATCTTTGTCGAAGGTTCCAACAATTGATGGTATTGGTTAAGGTTATCGGCCATCGCATTGAGGTTGATTTCCAGAACCGTTTGGTGGATTTGCTCCGCCAATAGACGGTCAATCGTTTCGAATTCAAACATGCGTGCGCCTTTGAGTAAAATGGTCTCATCACGAAAATGCAAGCGATGAAAATCTTTCTTAAATGCTTCCACCGAATCATAAAATACGGTTTCCGGAATCTGTTCAAATATTTTTGTGTCAAGGCCAATTTTTTTCCCAATACTTATCAGCCGGTTCACTTTTTTTTGCTGCAGCAGCTGCGCTACTTCCTGGTACAATTGTTTTTCCTTTTTCCCGGTTTCTAAAATATCAGACAAAATAACGGTGCGCTTGACATGCTGTTGTTGCTGTAACATAAAATCCAGGGCAATTTTTAAAGAATTGAGGTCAGCGCTGTAGCTATCATTGATGATGGAGCAGTTATTGATGCCGCTTTTTAATTCAAGTCGCATGGCAATGCGTGATAGTTGCTGCAATTTGTCATTGATATGGTTCACAGGGGTTCCCAAATACAGCAAAACACATATGCATTGCATTGCATTTTCAAAGGAAGCGTCATCAGCAAAGGGGATAGTGAGCGAAAACTTTTTTTGGTTATGCTCCATATCAATCTTTGTATTACTGTTTGTTTTACTCAGGCTGTTTATTCTGATTTGAGCCGACGTGTTTTTCCCCCAACTAAATAATCTAAGTGATTTACTAAAAGCAAATTGTTTTAATGACCTGGAAATATCCTCGTCATCGCTATTATACATAACGACGGAAGCATTTTCAAAAAGGGTTATTTTTTCTTCTAATTTCTTGATGATGTTTTCAAAACCTTCACTGTGCGCCTGGCCGATATTAGTCAGGACACCGATAGTGGGCTTGATGATCTGCGCCAGTTTCCGCATTTCCCCCACTTGAGAAATGCCCGCTTCAAAAATGCCGAGTTCATTCAATTCATTCATTTGCCAAACGCTCAAGGGCACTCCAATCTGGGAGTTATAAGATCTTGGGCTTCTGACAATATTGTATTTATCTTCCAGCAATTGATTGAGCCATTCCTTTACAATGGTTTTGCCATTGCTGCCCGTGATACCAATAACAGGTATGTCAAAGTGATCGCGGTGGTGAGCCGCTAATTGCTGGAGGGAGACAAGCGTATCTTTTACGAAAATGATATTGGCATGCTTATATTCGGAAACATCGAGCCTGTCAAATACAACAAAATTTCTCACCCCCCGCTGGTATAATTCATCCAAAAAATGATGACCGCTTTTCCGCGGGCCTTTCAACGAAAAAAATAGCGTAGTGGACGGGAAGATTAATCTTCTGCTATCAGTGAGCAAATGCTCTACCGTATCATTTTGTGCGAACTGCAAAAATGAGCCTTCACTTATTTTGCAAATATGTTCAATGAAATATTTCATGAAGGCTTACGAAAATTATTCGTTTCATTTTTTTCAAAAAAAGAATACGCCATAGCGCTCCCAATACAAAGCACAATCACCAGCAAGGAAACATACACAGGCAAATATATCTTTAAAATCTCCGCAAGCATCTTCACTCCGATAAAAATCAGTACGACAGCAATCCCTTGTGGAAGATATCTGAATTTATCCACGGCGCCGCGCAGAAGAAAGAAAAGGGATCGCAGTCCGAGGACTGCAAAAATATTCGAGGTATAGATCACCAGTCGGTTTTGTGTGATGCCGAATACAGCAGGTATTGAATCAATTGCGAACACAATGTCTGTTGTTGCCAGCAAAACAATCACTGCGAAAATGCTTGTATATACTTTATTTCCATTTTGCAGGACAGTTAATTTTCCATCTCCATCGCTTGGGGTGAGCGGCAAAAAACGCTTCAGTATCTTATATATTTTGTTTTCTTCGAACTGCACCTGTCGGTCATGCCTTGCAGCGAACATGCTAATGCCCGTGTAAATCAAGATGCCACCAAATATATACAGCACCCAATTGAATCGGGCTACCAGGGCGACTCCAACCGAGATAAAAATAATCCGGAGCACTACGGCGGTCAAAATGCCAATCAAAAGCACACGTGCAAAATACTTTTCTTTTACCCCAAAAAAAGTAAAGATCAATATGAACACAAAGATATTGTCAATGCTCAGGCTCCATTCCATCAGGTAGGCACTGACATACTGTATAGCTATTTCACGGCTCTTTTCAAACCATAAGAAAACAAGAAACCCCAGCGCTAGGCAAACCCAAAAAAGTGTTTGCAGCAATGCCTGCTCAATGGTAATGGCTCTGTCTTTTTTACTGAGCAAGCCGAGGTCAAAGGTGAGCGCGAGCGCCAGAACAATACCGAAAATAAGGTAAGTCACTTGGGAGGAATCCATGTTGTAAAGATAAGAGAAAACGCTTGGGAGCCGGGGCTGGGGAATGAGGGATAAATAGTTTGCAAAAACTTATCCAAAGTCTACGGACGGAAGAGGTGAGCGCTACCTGCTGTATTTTATTTTTCTCAGCCACTCAAAAATAAAACCTGCGAGAACCACAAGGATTATTGGCAGCACGATATTTATGATTTGCCAGAAAATGCGGTTGTCCTCCACTTTTTTCGGATCCAGTAACCGCAATGTGAAATCCTTTGACCGTGCCTCCAAAATTCGAGAGGAACTGGTCATATAGTCAAAACAGTTTTGCATAAAATCCTGATTAGAGAATGTGTAACTGATGTCTTTGTTATAGCCCATCGGTGCTGGGCCTTTCTGAGTTACATCATTCATTGCAATCTCAGCGCTTGTGCAAATAATAATTTTAGATTCTTTTTCTGCGGCGCCCAAAAAGGGCTCTTTATAAATACTTGCCAGCGTATCGGCCACGCTTGCAGCAATACGGTTTGCAAATAGGGAATTAAATTTCCCTTCAAGCAAAATCCCGGCGGCTATATTGGGCTGATTAAAAACTTTTGGGTCGCTTGCAACTTTCACGCTTTCAAAACTGATGATGGCCGGCGTTCCAATGATGCGGCCATTTACTGAAGTTTGAAGTAATATTGTTTTTTTGATGCCATTTGCTTTAACAGTGTCGAGAGAATTAGTGAATTTTGCATATACAGGATCCAGATTTTTCGAGATCGGATGCGTAGTGCTTCCACCGAGCAAAGGAAAATAAGGCCAGGGCAGAAGCTGCATTTGCGGCTTGTCTCCTGCCATACCCACAACAAAACTTATCGAGGCGCATTGCATATCCTGAACCAAATCCTGATTGATGCGGGCGCCATATTTAAAAAACAAATCTTCCAGACCCAGCCCACGGTCATAGGCCAGCGTTTCTTTATCCAATCGCAGACTGTCCATTTCTGCATGCAGGTTATCAATCATATAAATAATATTGCCACCGTGCATTGCATACTGGTCCAGTTTCAGTTTCTGGGGGTCCGAGAATTTTCTGGTTGGTTTGACAACAATGATCGCGTCGAATATACTGGGAATGGTTGGGATACTATCCAGCTTTATGATGCCGAGATTGTAATTTTTTTTAAGACCTTCAATGAGATTATATACGCTAAAATCAAGCGGCTCTCCGTTGCCCATCACATAACCAATTGCCGGGAGATGCTTTTGCGTGATTTTATCTATCGCATTGGCGAATTTGTATTCAAGAAGCGCTTCTGCGTTATTATAGAAAGAATTATCGTCCGTGTTGCTAACGCCTTTTAACAAATCGACGGGAAATATCCTGTTCTTATATTTAACTATTGCCCCTGGCAAGACAAAACGCTCACTTTGTTCTTCGCCTTTTTTTGATTGCGCCACCTGGGTCATTGCCTGTATGCCCATTGCTTTAAGAGAATCAACAAAGGATTTTTTGGCCGAATCATCCAAATCAGTTAGCGGATCAAAAAAACGGAAATAGATTTTACCTTTCCCATATTCCTTAAACTCGCTCAGCAATTCTTCCGTGCTTTTTGACAACTTTTTTACGCCCGCTTTCAGATCACCTGTCAGGAAAATATCTATCTTGATATTATCGTCCAGGTTTTGTAATAATCTTTTTGTGGGACCGCTTAAAGTGTATCTTTTTTCTTTAGTGAGATCAAGTCTGTAATGAAATTGTGATGCAACAGAATTTATTGCAACAATAATAATGATCAGGTAAAGCCACCAGTATTTTGAGGACACCAGTTTATTCATAGTTTAATCCGCATTAACGCTTTGCCAGGTTTCGGTTGGTGAATATTAAAAAGAAAAAAATAATGCTCAGGAAATAAATCAGGTCACGCGTATCAATCACTCCACGACTTATGCTGCGGTAATGGAAATCTATGCCTAGCATTTCAATATAATAATCGGCACCGGCTGCAAAGGATGGGATACTACTCACCAGATTGAAGCCACTATAAACAAGAAAGCAAAGAAAAGCTGATGCAATAAATGCAACCACTGCATTATTTGTAAGGCTGCTGCAGCAAATGCCGATAGCAACAAAAACTCCCGAGAGAAAAAACAAGCCTACGTAGGATCCGATAGAAGCGCCCACATCAATGCCATTTTGTGCTGACATTTGCTGTATGGAAAAGAAATATACAATGGTCGGCAAAAGCGCAATAACGACTACTATAAGGCATGCGAGATATTTTCCTCCCGCCACACCCCATTTTGTCAACGGCTTTGTTTGCAATATCTCAAATGTGCCGGTGCGGAATTCCTCGGAGAAGCAGCGCATGGTTATAGCTGGGATGAGCAAGAGTAATATCCAGGGTGCAAGCTCAAAAAAATTGGATAAGGTTGCATATCCAAAATCAAAAATATTTGTTGCGGGAAAAACAAAAAGCAGCAGTCCGTTCAACAATAAAAAAACAATAATGGCAATATAACCGGTTAAGCTGCTGAAAAATTGTCTGAGTTCTTTTTTGCAAACTGCCCACATATCCGCGAAAATAAGAGATATAACGTTTCAGGCGATGTTATTCATCAAAATCAATTTCGCTAAGGACCACTAACAACAGCCTAAAGCGGGCCAATTTGCAGTGTTAAATTGTTGAAAGAAAAAAATTTTTTAACAAACCTTTTTCTCCTATATTCGCTCCACAACCTAAGATTGCCGCCTTCGAAAAATAATATCGAAAGGTTTGAACATATTTAGCCGAAACCAACTGCATGAAAAATCCCGCAAATGCGGGGTTTTTTCTTTTATGTACCTTAATAATTTACCCGAATGGTAGTCAGAGCTGGCCTAAGAGCAGGGGGGACCTAAAAAAAGAATTCCCCGCAATTTCATTTGAGGGAATCTTCTTTAGAGTCAAAATATTTTTTAATTATACCGCAAAGCTTTCACCGCATCCACAGGTGCGGCTTGCATTGGGGTTGCTGAAATAAAAACCCTTCCCGTTCAACCCATCGGAGAAATCCAGTGTTGTATTAACAAGGTATAAAAAGCTTTTCAGGTCTGTAACCACCCGCACGCCATTATCTTCAAAAACCTGGTCCATTGGTTTTTGCTCATTATCAAAATCAAGTTTATAGCTCAATCCAGAGCAACCCCCACCAACCACCGAAACACGCACAAAATAATCCGGTGCATCCCCAATTGCGGCGTCCTGCATAAGGTGCTTCACTTTATCTTTCGCTTTATCACTTACAAATATCATAGTTATGAACTTTTAGCCATCAGCCATGAGTGTTCCCACCTTTAAAAGTCTAATAGCTCCTGGCCTAAATGCAATTTTAATGCACTACAGAGCCCTGGAATTTAATTTCTTCCATGCCGTTTTTAACCCGGTAATCATTTATGGCTGCTTTAATGGCGTCCTCGGCCAAAACAGAGCAGTGGATTTTGACCGGCGGAAGGTTCAATTCCTCGACTATATCCATATTATCAATCTTGAGTGCATCATCGACACTTCTTCCCTTTAGCCACTCTGTTGCCAGAGAAGAGGATGCTATCGCACTTCCGCAGCCAAACGTTTTGAATTTGGCGTCTTTTATCAACCCCGTTTGGTCATCCACTTCTATCTGCAAGCGCATAACGTCTCCACATTCCGGAGCCCCGACCAGTCCCGTGCCTACGTTCTTCTTGCTTTTATCAAGCGTGCCCACGTTTTGGGGGTTTGTATAGTGTCCGATAACTTTTTCTGAATATGCCATAAGATTATTGTTTATAAATTAACCAATGAGAAAATGTCATAAAGCTTCTGCGCGCCGGCCGCTTTCGCTTGGGTATCCAATTAATGGTGGGCCCACTCTATTTTATCCATGTCCATCCCTTCTTTAAACATCTCCCACAGTGGGCTCATCTCCCGTAAATGGGTGACTGTCTTGCTGACCTGCTCAATTGTGTAATCGATCTGTTCTTCTGTCGTAAATCTCCCTAACCCAAATCGTAGCGAACTGTGTGCCAAATCATCGCCTAAGCCTAATGCCTTTAAAACATAGCTGGGTTCCAGTGAAGCGGACGTACAAGCGGAACCGGATGAAACAGCAATGTCTTTATTGAATCCCATCATCAATCCCTCGCCTTCTACATATTTGAAAGAAATATTGCTCACATGGGGAAGGCGGTATTCTTTGCTGCCATTTACATAGGTTTCCTCTAATTTTGTCAGCTCGTTTTCCAATTTATCCCGCAAACCACTGATCCGCTTGTTATCACTTTCCATTTCCAACATACACAATTCGCATGCCTTGCCAAAGCCTACAATGCCTGGCACATTCAGGGTCCCGCTTCTCATGCCTCTTTCGTGCCCGCCGCCATCCATTTGTGAAGTTACTTTTACACGCGGGTTTTTGCGTCGTACATAGAGGGCCCCCACACCTTTTGGTCCGTACATTTTATGCCCAGAGAAAGCCATCAAATCAATGCCATCTTTGGTAACATCCACCGGAATTTTGCCCACGGCCTGCGTTGCATCAGTAAAAAATAATACGCCATGTTTGCGTGCAATCCTGCTTATTTCCTGCACAGGTTGGATAACACCAATCTCGTTATTGGCATACATGATCGCAATCAATATCGTCTTTGGGGTGATTGCAGCCTCCAGTTCGCTCAGATCAATCAGCCCATCTGGTTGTACGCTTAGATAAGTTACTTGTCCACCTGCTTTTTCCAGGTGTTTGCAGGTATCCAGGACTGCCTTATGCTCTGTGTTGGCAGTAATGATATGATTTCCTTTGCTGCCATACATATCGAATACGCCTTTTATGGCAAGGTTATCGCCTTCGGTTGCACCCGAAGTGAAAATAATTTCTTTGGGTTCAGCTCCAATTAATTTTGCCACCTGTTCGCGGGCATAGTCAACTGCTTCTTCTGCCTGCCAGCCAAAAGGATGGTTGCGGCTTGCGGCATTTCCAAATTGATTGGTAAAATAAGGAAGCATAGCCTCCACTACCCGTGGGTCGCAGGGAGTCGTTGCATTATGATCAAGGTAAATGGGGAACTGTATCATGAACTAAAAATTGCTTTTATATATAATACAAAATTAGCTCAAAAGGTTCAGAAACAATGACCCTATATATCCCGCCAAGTCATATTTCCTTAATTCGTAAACGTTGCTTTATAGACCTTACCTTAACAATATCAGCCGTATAGGATCTTGCATTGGGTTTTTCTTTAATGGGTTTTACTTATAGTAGCGTTATTTTTACATCAAATCTCAAAATAAAATGCAAAAGGTTGAGCATATAGGTATAGCCGTAAAGCAACTGAATACCTCGATCCCTATTTTTGAAAAACTCCTTGATTGCGTTTGCTATAAAAAAGAACTGGTCCCAGGCGAACAGGTGATGACTGCTTTTTTTCAAAAAGGCGAAACAAAAATTGAATTGCTCGAAAGCACCGGACAGGAAAGTGCAATAAAAAAATTCATTGAAAATAAAGGGGAAGGCATTCATCATATTGCTTTTGAAGTGCTGGATATTGAAGCGGAAATGAAACGCCTTTCAGAGGAAGGCTTTGTATTAATAAATCAAGAGCCAAAGCACGGAGCCGATAACAAATTAGTTTGCTTTTTGCACCCTAAAAATACAAATGGGGTATTGATAGAATTGTGCATGGAGAAAATTTGACGCCCAACCTCTGCTCATAACAACCACAGCTGAAAATGACACGGGCACAATAAATTTACCTGAATTCTTGATTTTACAACGCAAGATGAAGCTAAAGCAAAGGTCTATCTCACCATAAAACTAAGCAGATATCTTTTTTGAGGAGTATTGCTTTCCGCCTTTATAAAGTATACGCCAGCGGCTAAATTGTTTATGAAATGTATATGCGCCGTGGATACACTTGCAAAGTGATTTTTTTGTATCAAACTGCCGGTTGAGGAATAAATCCATGTATCCCAATTTTTGAGATCCGGTTCATTAAATACTATATTGATATAGTCATTGCAAGGGTTTGGATAAATGGATATCCCATTTGCTGCGTTCCCTTCAACTATATCGACCATTTTGATGTCTGAGTACTTTACCTCCCCGGAAGGACTTATGATTTTTATCCGGAAATAGATATCGCCTTTTGCATGTCCTGGTATTTGATAGTCATTGGAATAATTAATTTTGTTGGCATCTGCCATCAATGCGATACCGGAAAAATGCGTTCCATCCGTACCAGCCTCGACCTCGTAATTGCGCCCAGCCATGGGACTAGCCATCGTCCAAGACAATTTTATTATTTCATTATTTTCTCTCACCGCGGAAAATGCGATAATATCATTTGCTAAAATCGAGCTTGCGCAATAAGAATAAGTTATAGAAAAATGGATCGTGTCACTAGCAGTTGCGCTATAATAATAAACATTACTGCCCGTAAGAGTAGTATATGTAATAGGGGTATAGTTGAATGAAACGGTGCTGGTGCCTAAAAAATTCGCTATATCGCCCGTAATACTGTCGTTTAGACCATAGTTGGATAAAACAGTGTAGGGAGCTTTTGACACGGAATCGCCTGGATTCAATATGAAATTGCCAATATTAGTATCAATCAGATTGGTGTAAGGCGAGCTCAACGCTGCACTGGTGTAATGGTCATACCTGCCCACGGAGACTGAAAAATCTCTCTGTGCAAGTTCCACGTTTTTGAGTGTGAACCCATAATTAACAGAAATAGTTGAATTAATTTTTGCTGACAACAAGGTGCCAATGGATGGCTCAAATTGAGGAAGCGTGAAAACATGGGAATTATTGCCTGTGCCAGCGATCAGCGTATCGTACGAGACGCTTTGAGGTGCACTGCTGCATTGACCTTGGCCAGCAACCCAGATACACATTATTAGGCATCCTGAAAGGAATGCGGTTTTCCACAAGGGTCTCATACGGTCGGTTTTCACATCGAAATCGGATTTAAGGATATTCAAATGAATAACTCCCAACTGAACCAGTTTATTATGTCTGACGGATTATAAATCAGAATATCCTCCAAATAAAAAAGCCTTCAGGAAAGTTTAAAAACTTCCCTGAAAGCTTGTGATGCAATTTATTTAAAGAGTTAGTGTGTTACTAGAACCCTGTATGCATTCTGCGTGCCATCGGCACCCTTGATATGCAGTGTATAGATACCTTGTGGGTAGTTGCCAATCTGGAAGGAGACCGTCGTTCCAGCAGCATTGATCAATTGTTTTTGCTGCATGATGTGCCCATACTGGTCAACCAACCGGACTATTACACTGGAGGAGATATCTTCGCCAAAAGTAACGTTCAGGTGATCGTTGGCTGGATTAGGACCAAGTCTCAAGCCTTTAATAAAGGCAGCACGGATCAGTTTGACTTCAGAGAGTCTGTAGTTCCTGTCCAGATCCACGGCTTGCAGCCGGTAATAATTAAGACCATGTAGGGGTGAGGGGTCAATAAAGGCATAACTTGCCCCACTAGGCGCGTTTTTGCCTTCAACTGTTCCTATTGACACCCATGTTCTGCCATCACCGCTACGCTGCACCGCGAAATGGCTGAAATTAACCTCCAATGCTGTTGACCAGGTCAGATTCGCTATATTATCGTTTAAGGCAACATTAAAATTTGTCACCACGATAGGAAGTATACCATTTGCATTAAGCGTACTCGGTCCTGACAAAATTTGTCCATATACAGGAGGACTATTACTCAAAACTGTACTTCCTAAAAATAAATTAGGAGCGTTTCCAACAACTTTTTCATAGACTGAACCGGGTAGCGGGCCTGTAAAAATACCATCAAATTCTCCGGCAGCCGACGCGTCAATTTTGCTGTTGGCAGTAGTTAATCTAATCTTTGAACTGCCTGGTAAATAATCCAAAACAATATTAAACCCTGTTGGAACGGTCGTGGCTGTAGCGTTATTATTGCCGACTATGATTTTAGCTGCGCCATCCCCGCCACTACCCAAAGTCAATATGGAGCTCCCGGCAAGTTCAACATGGGCATCTAATGTAACTGTAACCCCTGTATTAATCGTAATGGTGCAGTTAGTGCACACCGTGGAGGGCATTACGCCTGGGGCCCAGGTTATTGAGCTGGTCCAGTTACCTGTATTAGTGGCGGTATATTGCCCGAAAACTGTGCCAGCAAAGCCAATGCATAAAAATGTAGCCAGAAAGTAAATCTTTTTCATAAAAAAAAATTAATTTAAAAAATGTGGTTGAAGTAACCCATAGCAAGAGGATTTTTGTGGCGAGGTATCCGTAAGAATGGATTTATCAATAAAAGTGAACTACATTTCAAGATCATTTTGTGAAAAAGCAACCGGGCTAATTTACTCTTTGACCCTAGAATAATTGATTAGCACGTATTACTGCTGGAATGAAATAAATTCCAACATACTGGTTACTAGTAAAGGGGACGGAAAAATATTGGCTTTAACGTTGGTTTTTCATCAGTTGAAAATAAAACAACTTTTCAAGGCTTGGGAGTTGTTCATAATAGGCGGGTGCGATGTGTGTGGTCAATTAGAGAACGCTAAGTACGCTATTATTTTTGAGAACTAAAAACAAAAGTAGTTATTATTTTTCATTTAAGCTGATCTTCCTCCGCTTCGGTTTTGTTAAGGCCTAACTTATCAATGGCAACCTGAGCCGCGATCTGGCTGGCGTCTTTTTTATTATACGCCTTGCCTTGAGCAAGCAATTGGCCATCTACGACGGCTCCCACAGTAAACAGGCGGCGGCCCGCCTCCATATGTTCATCCAGTGTTTCAAATTCAAGGTTTTTGCTGTTCTTGTTTGCCCAGCCATATAATTTATTTTTATGATTTATTTCAAGCATCTCCAGATCATCCAAAAAAAGATAGGGCTGTATGATCCGTTCGATGACCCATTGTTTTGCCTTATTAAACCCCTTATCCAGATAGATTGCTCCAACAACTGCTTCCAGCGTGTTTCCGAATATCTGGCTCATTTTCAGCGAGCCGTCAAATTTATTAAAATGACTTATCTTTTTGAGCCCCATCTTGACTGCAATATCATTGAGCTGATTGCGGTTGACCATCTTAGAGCGCATCTCTGTCAAAAAGCCTTCCTCTTTGTAAGGATATTTTTTGAAAAGAAAATCAGCAATGATTGCACTGAGTATCGCATCGCCCAGGTATTCCAGCCTTTCGTTATTTTCATCAGATTTGTCTTTCAGAGACCGGTGCGTGAGGGCTGTCTTATAAAGAACCGATTTGCCAGGTGCAAAACCTAAAACATTTTTTAATTGTTTTCTGAAAGATGCAGCAGAGGAGTCGTTTTTTATGATGCGTTCAAATATTCCCACGCAAGAAAGCTACAAAATTTTGGTTCAGGTAAAAAATATTTTAATAAACTACCCTTGGGTGCAGTTGCAATTTTTATTCACCAAGTCGGGTGACCTGGTGGGTAATACTCAGCCGTGATATTTCTTTACAATCACACAGGCATTATGTCCTCCAAAGCCAAAGGTATTACTAAGTGCAGCCCTCACTGTCCTTTGCTGCGCTTTATTAAATGTAAAATTGAGCCTCGGGTCCAGTTCAGGATCGTCCGTAAAATGATTGATGGTGGGAGGTACTATGTCATTGACAACACTCATCACGCAGGCAATAGCTTCAATGACCCCTGCTGCGCCCAAACAATGGCCGGTCATAGATTTAGTAGAACTTATATTGAGATTGAAAGCATGCTCGCCAAAAACTGCCATCACTGCTTTAATTTCAGAAATATCGCCCAGCGGTGTTGATGTGCCATGCGTGTTGATATAGTCAATATCGGAGGGCAGCATATTTGCGTCCTTGAGTGCAGCATTCATTACATTTCTCGCTCCAAGGCCTTCGGGGTGAGGTGCTGTTATATGATGCGCATCTGCTGTAGCGCCACAACCTGCAACCTCACAATAAATTTTCGCACCCCTTGCCTTTGCATGCTCTAGCTCCTCAAGGATCATTATGGCAGCTGCCTCTCCCATGACAAAACCATCTCTGTCTTTATCATAGGGCCTGCTTGCAGTTTTTGGATCGTCGTTTCTTTCGCTCATGGCTTTCATAGCGTTAAAGCCACCTATCCCCGCTTCAATCACTACGCTTTCGGAGCCACCACTTAAGATAATATCAGCAAGCCCTAAGCGGATCAGGTTAAATGATTCCATTAGGGCATTGGTGGAGGAGGCACATGCGCTCACAACAGCAAAATTTGGGCCTCTAAGGCCATGCCTCATCGAGATATGTCCTGCGGCAATGTCCAGTATCATTTTTGGGATGAAGAAGGGATTGAATCGCGGCGTACCGTCCCCCCTTGCAAAATTGGATACTTCTTCCTGAAATGTGGTGATGCCGCCTATGCCGCTAGCAAACACGACACCCACTCTGTCGGTGTTCACATTGGTTTTGGTGATACCCGCGTCAGACAACGCTTCATCGGAAGCGGCAAGCGCCGTTTGCGTAAAGCGGTCCAGCTTTCTGGCTTCTTTTCTGTCAAGGTACTGGAGAGGGTCGAAATTTTTCAGTTCGCAGGCAAATTTAGTCCTGAATTTTGTTGCGTCAAACTGGGTAATAAAGTCGGCTCCGGGTACGCCGTTGATAAGGCCATTCCAATAATCATTCAAACTATTGCCCAACGGTGTCAGCGAACCGATTCCCGTAACAACAACTCTTTTGACTTCCATATAGCTGCCCGGAAATTTTTAAAAGTGATACATCCGCCCTTTTAAGCCAATGGCTCTATAAAGGCGGATGAAACAATGGTATTGACGAAAAAATCAGCTAATTACTTAGCATGCTCTTCTAAGTAAGCGATGGCCTGACCCACGGTAGTAATGGTTTCAGCCTGTTCATCAGGAATTGATATATTGAATTCCTTCTCAAATTCCATGATAAGCTCCACAGTGTCTAAAGAATCGGCACCGAGATCATTGGTAAAAGAAGCTTCATTTGTAACTTCTGCTTCCTCTACTCCTAATTTATCAACAATAATTTTTTTAACCCTTGTAGCAATGTCTGACATGTTTGTAAAATTTAGTTACGGCTGCAAAAATATAGTTTTTGAATTAAACCCAATGAACCATGCAATTTTAATTTTTTTTATAGGAATTGTCTGAATACATTCACTTTTACAGCCATCCCGTATTTCAAGCAGGGGGTAAAGATGCAATAGCTACACTCTGGTAAACACTATACTTAACGGATCATTTCTTGTGTTACCAATTTTTAATTTTTTTGAGTGATGATAAAAGGAATATGTAAATTTCAATATCTTAGGGCATCCTCAGATGAAATCCTTTTAGCAACATGGCATTAAAAATGATAGATCACGGCACAAA
>DATMMJ010000042.1:0-2247 GCA_035569795.1 Puia sp.
AATGGGTATCGGCGCGGGATATGAACTTGTCTCTGTTATTTCTTGTGCCATGATATTGTGCATGCTGCTTATTTTCAGCAAATTTGAACGATGGATTGACCGGGTAAACCAAACACGCAATTATAAAATAGTGTGCGACTACCAGAACGAAACTTTAAGAAAATTTGAAGAATGTTTTACAAAACATCATTTAATATTCAAACGCGACAGGGAAATAAAAGCTGGCAGTAGCATTACCGGTGAATGGATGGCTAGGGGCCCCGAAAAAAACCATATGCAATTTATCAACGAGATTCTGCGAGACCCCGTAGTGAAGGAATTTGAATACTAAAAAAAAGATGCAATCCAACTTCTTTCAAAAATTTCTTTTGAGGACAATCTATTGATACCTTCTTTATCTTTAAGCTGCTGATTTGTATCGACACTGTCTGCAATACCGCACCATGGCTCAATGCACACAAAGTCGGCATGCTTAGCTGCCCAGATGCCCAAATACGGGAAATCACCAAAATCAAAGTCGATCCCATGTGCAGTTTTATCTGACCGGAGCGTCGCAATTGACGACGCGGGCTTTTTGAGCACTATCGCATCATTGAAGAACAATTCTTTGGTCAATGGCAAAACATTTGTCTCCCGCAAAAGAGGCTGGGGAGTCCTTTCTATCAGCCCATCTTTTGAAATTGGCCAGCGCGGTAATGTCTCCTGTTCATTAAACTCAATGTAATAATCGTCGTAAACAGTTCCATCAACCAGTGGCACTTTAAAAGCAGGATGGCCGCCCATAGAAAAATACATTTCGTCATTTGACACATTGCTCACCCTATAAACCACCCTTAGACTGTCAGCCTGCACGGTATACGTTATCCGAAATTCGAATGCAAAAGGGAAATGCGAAAATGTTACCTCACTACTGCTGAGTAAAAAGGTGATGGATGTGGGGCTCTTTTCTTCTGTTGCAAACTCCATGTCTCTTGCAAAGCCATGCCTGCTCATTTTGTAGGTTTTCTCACTATAGTAATAGGTATCATTTTTTAGTGACCCAACAATCGGGAAGAGCACGGGCGATTTTTTACTCCAAAATGCTGGGTCACCATTCCATAAATATTCCAATTTATTTTGTTTATTAAAAATGCTTTGAAGCTCCGCTCCTTTTGGATGGATGAAGATTTTCAATTGGTCATTTTCAATGCTGGGCATGATGAGTAATTTATTTACAATATTATGAAAGGAAAAACTCATTAATCATTCTCCCATGGGGATCCTGGTTGAACAAGGAGCATTAAGGTAATCCCGGCATTGCTGAAACCCGCTCAACCTAACCCATGACCTTTAACATAATTGAAACAAGGAGATACAGATGATTTGGTACATTAGCTGATTGTTACGATATCTGGAAATAATATGGTCAAGCCTCAAAATGGCACTCCAGGAGTTCCGCTCCAACAAGCTGCGCACCTTCCTTTCTTTGCTGGGTATCACATTTGGCATTTTTTGCATCATCAGCGTGCTATCCACCATCAGCAGTATGGAAGCCGCAATTCAGAACGACCTGAAATCGCTTGGTTCCAATTCTTCGATTTACATTGATAAATGGGAATACCGAGATGATGACAATTATCCCTGGTGGAAGTTTATAAAGCGCCCCGTACCTAAATATGAGGAGATGAAATTGCTGAAGCAAAACATTCCGGTGCTTGCTAATGCGACGTATATTACCAATACCAACTCCACTTTAGAGTTTGGCGATAATGTGCTCACCAATCTCAATTATTGGGGCATAACTGAAGATTTTTCGAACACACAAAAAATTGAGATCCTGGAAGGGCGCTATCTGCAGCAAAATGAGTTCGATCATGGAGCAAACTCTGTAGTGATTGGGTATACATTAGCCGAGAAATTATTCGGGAAGCCGGAAAAAGCCGTTGGTAATATTGTCAAGTTGAAAGGAGACAAGCGTGCCATTGTGGTCGGCGTGATAAAAAAGCAAGGGCAAAGTATGATCAATATGTGGGATTTTGATAACAGCCTATTTATGCCGTATACTTTCATGAAACAAATGATCCGGTATGATGATGCGAATGGACGAATTATCGTGGAAGGGAAGCCGAATGTAACATTACCCGAATTAAAAGATGAGCTAACTGGCGCCATGCGTTCCATACGAAAATTGAGCCCCACCCAGGAAGACAATTATGCATTGAATGATATTGAATCTTTTAGCAAGGAAGTGCATAATGTATTCAGCAA
>DATMMJ010000043.1:0-8781 GCA_035569795.1 Puia sp.
GCCATCGATCCTGAAATAGCCAAAGAATTTGCAACTAAACTGCCTCTTGACCTGGATAAACCTAAGTCGGAAGAAGGCAATACTACCGGAGATTGGACCACCGCTTATTTCCACATGACACCGGCCATTGCTGCGGTTACCATCTTAGCCAAATTTCAAAATGATATTAAAAATTCAGAAAACCAGATAGTGACTTACTGCCATAATAAGATAGGTGCAGTGGAGATCCGTTACGATAAAACAGGCGTAATATATGGAGCTAATTCAACCTACCTTATGCCAGGCGATAAATTATCGGTTTATGCTGGCGTAGGTGCTTTCAGTTCTGCAGCCCAACCTACAATTACTATTGGAGGCAAAACCGTAGCTGTTGATCAGGATGGCAAAGCGACTTCTGATATAATTGTTGGAGGTGGTGGCAAGCAAAGCATAAAAATCAGTGTAACTTATAAAGATCAGGACGGAAAGGTGCAAACGATTCCTAAAGAAATAGATTACACCGTAGGTACTCCTTCAGGTGTTGCAGTTTCTGCTGACAAAATGAATGTGCTGTATATCATGGGCGCTACTCCTAACCCTATCACTATTTCCGGAGGATCTGGAAGTGAAAAAATACAAGCTGGTTTTGCTAATGCATCAGTTGGCGAGATAAAGCATGTTCAAGGTTCTGCTTTTGAAGCTTTTCCCAAAGTACCAGGCGAACAAACAATCAATGTGACTATTGATGGCAAAACAACAGGCAAAAAGTTTCGTGTAAAATATTTACCTGACCCTGCAGCTTTTATTGGATCTAAAAAAGCCGGTGCAATACCTTCAGCAGATTTTAAAGCTATTGGAGGTTTGATTACCAGATTAGAAAATTCTGACTTTGAAGCCTCATTTAAAGTGATAAGCTATAAGTTAGGCGCAATAGGTGGTGGGATTTCTCAATATGCTCAGCAAACCAATGAAGGCAATCGCTGGAGCGGAGCTGCTGCTGCTATTGTAGCAAGGGCAACCCCAGGCACAAATATATTTTTTGATGAAATCAGGGTAGTTGGGCCAGATGGAAGAACAAGGGAGATATCACCCACATTTTTCAGCCTGAAATAACAAATATTAAATTTCTCTTCAATGAAAAACTGTATAGTAAAATTTAGCTTGCTGGCAATCGTGCTTGCTTTAGCTGTGGGAACTATTGATGCGCAAACTACCCCTAAGCGCACAAGCAAAAAAAGAACTACGAAAAAAAGCAACACCAGTAAAAATGCTTCAAGCGTAAAGGCGGTTGCGCCGGCTAAAGATACTGTAAAGCCTGCCGCGGTAGTTGAAGCAGACATTAAGTTGGATACGCCTCGCAAGTCCTTGCGCAATGATGCCTCGGTGGAGCGTCTGCTTATCAAAGACCGGACTCCATTAGCGTACGAGCACATCCGTGAAGACGATGCGGTGTACCGCCAGCGAGTATGGAGAGAAATTGATGTACATGAAAAAATGAACCTTCCTTTTGCTTATGCAGCTACTGAGGATAACGGTAGCCAGCGTTTCATTAATATCTTATTAAATGCAATCAAGAGCGGCGAGGTAACAGCTTTTGATGGCACAGTCGATGACAGGTTCACGACTCCAATGACATTTAGACAAATAGCAGAAAACCTTGTAGGCAAGCCTAAAACACTTCAGATCCCCGATTTTGCTATCGACCCGGATGGATCAAAGGGCCTTATGAAAGATACTGTTGTAGGGCAAGATTTCAACCCGGAATCTGTCGAACGGTATTGGATAAAGGAAGAGTGGGTTTTTGATAAAGAATCTTCCAGGCTTTATGCAAGAATTCTTGGTATCGCTCCGCTGAAAACAATCACAAACGCTGATGGCTCCTTCCGTGCAGTAACTCCTGTGTTCTGGGTTTATTATCCTGACCTCAGGCCGATGCTTGCCAAATACGAATCTTACAATGGCAAGAATTATGGCGCAAGAATGAGCTGGGAAGAGTTGTTTGAAAGCAGGATGTTCGCGAGCCGCGTGATTAAATCAACCATAGACAATCCAGGTGATAAATATATCCAGGATTATATTAAAGATCCCATATTACAGTTGCTGGAAGGTGATAACGTAAAAGAAAAAATGTTCAATTACGAGCAGGATTTATGGTCGTATTAATATAAAAGGAACTTTTTGAAATAGGTACTGTATTGCTACAGTACCTATTTTATTTTAAGCCTTTCTTGATTTAAGTACTGAAGAACTTCCAAAAATCAAAAATCCTCTTTCAGTCATACTATCATTGGTAGCAAAGTTGTAGCTTTTAGCAAATGAGCCTATGGGGGTCACACAAATGAAATCAAAATAGATTGCATAGAAAGGAGTAAAAGATCACTTAAACAGCTCTGGCGTCACCATCAAGAAATTCGAGTATTTTCACGCATGTCAGCGGATTTTTCAGCAGATTTTTAATAAATGTTGCAGACAGGAGGCTTTTATAAAAGGTCCAATATTGCAGTTGATGGAAGGTGATGACGGGAGAGAAAAAATGTCCAATTTCCACCAGAATTTAGAGCCCTATTAATATAAAATGAACTTTTGAAATGGGTACTGTAGTAATGCAGTACCTATTTTGTTTTGAGACATTTCCTGGCGTTAAGAAATCAAAAAAATCCGCTACCTGGCAGTTCGGAAAAACTCAAAATATAAATAGCTAAATCTTGGTAAATAGAATTGTTTCACTATTTTTACATCGGTTTTTCATAGGATATTGGATTTTAAAAACGGGGCTGGATCTTTATCCTGGCCCCTTTGCATTTTCAGCACCATTATAAGTTCTTGTATACTATTCCATCTTTCATTACAAACTGCACTTTGCCCATTACCTGTATGTCTTTTGTCGGGTCCCCGTCAACAGCAATAATGTCAGCTAGCTTGCCTTTTTCAATACTGCCTGTTATATCGCTGATGCCAATGAGCTCAGAAGCGTTTGCTGTGGCAGATTTGATGGCTTCTAAAACCGGCATGCCTGCTTCTGTCATATAAACAAATTCCATCCAGTTTTTCCCATGGGCATAAACACCGGCATCTGTCCCGAACGCAATCTTAACGCCTGCTTTATATGCTTTTGCAAATGTGGCCTGTATTTTCGGTCCGATAGCCAACGCCTTTTCCGTGATAACGGCGGGGAAATAACCGGGCTTTTTTGCCGAATCGGAACTGGCCTTGCCAGCGATGATCGTGGGTACATACCAAGTGCCATATTTCTTGAAAAGCTCAATGGCCTCATTATCCATCATAGTGCCATGTTCTATGGAGGTTACGCCTGCGCGGATCGCACGCTTTATTGCTTCCGCTCCATGGGCATGTGCGGCAACTGCCATTCCATAGTCTTTTGCTGTTTCTACAATCGCACGCATTTCTTCTTCTGAGAACTGAGGGCCACTTCCGTCTTTTTCAAGGCTAAGCACGCCTGCTGATGCGGTGATCTTTATCAAATCTGATCCATCTTTGTATCGCACGCGTACTGCTTTGCGGCACTCCTCAGGACCATTAGCAACACCTTCCAGGGGCCCAGGATCGCCCATTAAATCTTTTCTATATCCATTGGTAGGATCGGCGTGACCGCCTGTAGATGCGATTGTCTTGCCTGCAGTATACATTCTGGGCCCTATAACAATCCCTTTTTTAATGGCATTCCTCAGCGCAATGTTTACCCCACTGCCACCGACATCACGTACCGTTGTAAATCCTGCAAAAAGCGTGGTTCTAGCATAAACCGTTGACTGAAATGCGATATCTGCAGGATTTTGCGTGAACCTTTGTAATTGAGCATTGGGACTGGTTTCTAATTCCAGATGCACGTGACAGTCTATCAAACCGGGCATCACTGTTTTGTTTTTTAGATCTATGACTTTATCATTTGCAGAAGCGGTGATATAACCCTTTTGCAGATCTGTGATCTTATTTGCTTCAACTACGATGCTCATTTCACTGAGTACTTGCAACGATTTTACATCTATTAGTCTACCGCAATAAATAATTGTTTTCTGCGAAAAACTGCTTAAAGAAAATAGTATAGTTATCAGGAATAATAGCTTTCTCATGCTCCTATATTTTGGGTGCAATGAAATTAGCGAAGATTGATATCAAAAAAAATTCTTGGGCCTTATAATTTTTTTAAGTTGCCGGCTGCAAAACCGGGTGCTCTATTGAGATATCGATGAGTCGAAGTCCCAATTAACAAAAGCTTGGCAGAGGGATATTAAATTTTCAAACCCAATTGCATTCCAATATACAATAGTAAAAAATAACGCTATTAAATTTTCTAATCATTAAAAAATAAAGCTATGAAACGTTTATTACCTACAATGCTGATCATCGCAGCCAGCTTATTTGCTTCTGCAGCTTATTCACAGGTTTATGTTCACGCAAGGATTAATCTGCCTGTGCCATTTTTACCTCCCTTGCCACACGTTCATATATATGACCAACCAACACCTGAGGTGGTTTATGAAAACTCATCCCTGCCTTCAGCGAGATACTATCCTGAATTTCCTAGAGAAACAGTGGTGTATCCTGAACGTCGTTATGAATATGGTCATGCTTATTATGATAGGGATGACCGTTATCAGAGAGGCCGCGACAAGGATAGGGAATATCATGATTACAGGGAACATCGCGGTTATGAAAGAGAACACCGCAGGTGATAAGAAATTAATTTTAAAACTAAAAGCCCTGCACGATTTGCGGGGCTTTTAGTTTGTATTAATCCAAAACTCGGGCTTTAATGCTCGTCACTTAATCATCCTCGTTTGTTCTTGTTGGTTTGACAAACGCTGCACGTTTTGGCGCCGGCACGGTCGCATCCATTCCTTTAATGCCTTTCCAAAGTACTTCATTAAATAAATCATCCGGCACGCGGTCTTGTTGGGTAAAATCAAATCCTGCAGATTTTTTTGCAAGTTCGTTCCATGCAGTATTTATTTCCGTGAAGTCTATATTAGCAGGTAGTGAAGTGAATCGACTCAAATCGGGAGAAGCGGAAAAACAATGCCACATGGGCGTTGCAGCGGCATCATATTGGCTCATGGGAGGTAAACCCAGGATCAGCTCTATTGTACGGACCATGGATGTAGTAGAATACATGGTATGGTCAACAAAATGCCGCTTCACATATCCACCGGCAATGTAAGCAGGGCTTCGGTGAGCATCCACATGATCTGGCCCATTTTGCGCATCATCTTCTAAAATAAATACTACACTTTCTCTCCAGACCTTGCTCTTGCTGAGGTACTCAACAAACTCCCCAACGGCAAGATCATTATCTGCCACATGAGCGAAAGGAGTAGGCCTGCCTTTGGCCAGCCCTTCGGTGTGGTCATTGATAATACGCAGTGTGCTTAACCGTGGCAATGCGTTTGCATCAACTAGTGAATCAAAATCTCTTTTCCATTGGCTCACTCTTGTGGTGTCTCTCACTTTCTGATCCCAGCTTGTGTAATAAGGGCAGTAATGATCTTTTAATACCGGAATATTTGGCTTGTAGTCATCGGCAAATTCTCCATATGTCCTGTAGCTGATGCCAGTACGTTTGCAATTGTCCCAGATAAACCCAGTTTTGTTATTTGCAATCGCACGATTGCCTTCGGCGTCATAAATACCTCCTCTGTTACCATAACCAGTGGGCCATGTCTTTTCAAGATAGTCGGTGTCGTAGGCACCCATGCTCCAGTTATGGCCATCAGCGCTGACTTCCGCGTCACAATAAAAATTATCTAGCAGCACAAATTGTTTCGCAAGGGCATGCTGGTTGGGTGTAATGCTATTGCCAAATAAGACCAAACTGGGATCACCATTTCCCTCTTGCACGTCACCCAAAACCTGATCATAGGTGCGGTTTTCTTTGATAATATAAAATACGTATTTGATCGGAGAGCCGTCGCCCACCTTCATAGGTATTGGGTTTCCAGCCTCTCCTTCAGTTTGCAATTCCTTTGATTTTGTATAGGGTGTATTTTGGTAAACCAACTGCGAGTACGTGCCTAATAATTTTTCATCGGGCTCATTAAAAATGCTCAATGTCCCTTTGAATAAGCCGCCGATGTATTGAACTTCTCTTGGTTTAGTCTTATCTCCGCCCTGAAGATTTACTTTTTGTTTTCTCCTTGTCGGGTTGGGTCCGTAAGGATTTGCCATCGAGGAGAACCCTTTTCCATTCGCAACAAAAACTCTTTTGCCAATTACTTTTACCGCCGTTGGATACCATCCAACCGGAATAAATCCTTTGGATTTGCTGTTACCCGGCTGGCTTACGTCGAACACAGCAAGGCAATTATTATCTGCATTGGCAACATACAAAGTTTTTTCATCATGACTTAAAGCAAGGGCGTTGGTCGTTGAACCACTTGGTGCGTTTGGAAATAGTGCTGCATTCAGCGTTTCAAGGATTTTTCTTTTTTGGATATCAATAACGGAAACAGAATTATCATTCGCGTTGGCCACAAAAATAAATTGGCTGTTTCTTGTTATGGCAATATCATTTGGATTATCGCCAATCGCAATCGCGCCCGTGAATTTTCTTTGCTTTGTGTCAAAAATCAAAAGTTTATCGCAGCCCCAGCAGGTGATGTACAGTTCTTTTTTATCGTTAGAAAGTACGCATGTATATCCTTCTCCACCCAATGCATATTTGTCAAGTACTTTTTTCTTTGCGAGATCAATTAGGTATAAAGAATTATCTTCCTTCGTAACTACATACATCAAAAGCTTTTCGTCGTCAATATCTAATCCCGCAGGAGAAATCTTTACTGGCCATTTATTGCCAAGTTTTATTGAGTCTTTTAAAACGAGTTTGCCATTTACTACTGCGTACTGCAATATCCAGTTGTCATTACCTCCTGAAGCATACAAAAACTTTTCGTCCGCGCTAAACTTTAGGCCCAGCCATGATTTGGGGATGTCAATGCTGTCCAGACGTCTTTCATTTTTTACGTCAATCAATTGCAACGATTGGGTGCTTTGTCCGTTATTGGTTACCGCTATATATTTTTTTGATGCGCTAACTGCAATATTCAATGGCAGATCGCCTAATTGAAGGCTTTTGCCGACAGGTGTCAGTGACCATCCATTTGGAAGTGTGATCCTGTTTTTTACAATATCGGATTTTGGGGCTGGCTGCGAAAAAATATGGGGCGTGCAGAGAATAAAAATACCTGTTATGAGATTTCTCATGAGAATAACAATTTGAAATATAAAAATATCACTTATCCATGAATAGATTCGTAATCACTCTAAAATTAATGCCAAGATAATCTAAGGGAATAATTTCTCCGCAATTGCAACGGACTCCGGCTTGCCTACGTCTACAAATTTAGACCCGCTGTGATCAAAGCCTTTGATGGTTTCGGTTTTTGAGAGCTCCAGGTATGTATCCACAATAGAAAATTTCCCATTTTGTCTTATAAAAGAGAAAATTTTTGGGTCTATGATATGGATCCCGCTGAATGCCTTTGGGTTCAACAATTCTTTTTTCTTGCTGATTTTTTCTTCTCCGGTTTTTGCGTTCCTCCAACCACATAAATCGCCCGTAGAATCAAACAAAAAAAATCTTGAGCCCATACGGCTTGTCACAGCAAGCGTTGCCAAGGGTTTGTAACGGTGGTGGTAGTCAATCATCTGGTTGAGATCCAGATCAGTGAGCACGTCAGCGTTGATAACAACAAATGGGTTTTGATCAAAAAACCAGCTTGCTTTTTTCAAGCCACCACCTGTTTCAAGCACTTCGTCCTTCTCATCGCTAATGGTGATCCTGCTTTTCCAGGCTTTATTTATGTCTATAGCACTAATGACCTGCCCTGCAAAATGATGCACGTTGACAATGACTTCGGTTATGCCATACTGTTGAAGGTATTCAATATTTCTTTGCAACAGACTTTTCCCATTCACCAATGCCAGGGCTTTTGGATGGTTGTCAGTCCATGGTTTGAAGCGTGTGCCAAGCCCTGCGGCCAATATCATTGCCTTCATCTCATCATTTTTAGGATATTCAAATTTCAAATAAAATACTCAAACCCATTCAAGAACTTGATAATTTCAATTTCATATAATAACCTTGCCATCTTTAGAGAATTCTTTTCTATATTTATTGAATAAGTTTTTTTAATTTTTCAATTCGATTTTATTCCATGGATCCATCGCGACAATTAAACAGGTCACTCGGCCTTGGCATGGTAATCGTTGTGTGTGTTGCCAACATCATAGGCTCGGGCGTATACAAAAAAATTGCCCCGATGGCCGCAGAGCTGCATACATCAGGCTGGGTGCTTATTTGCTGGGTGCTGGGAGGTGTAATCAGCTTGTTTGGCGCGTTGAGCAATGCGGAAGTGGCAGGATTGCTGGCCGAAACGGGCGGCGAATATGTGTATTACCAAAGAATCTATAATCGCTTTTTTGCATTCATTTTCGGTTGGTCACTTTTCACGGTGATACAAACTGCGGCTATCTCATCGCTTGCTTATATTTTTGCTCAATCGCTCCACAGCATCGTTCATCTGCCACCGGTTTTTGCAACGCTGGAAAATTTCAATATCGGCAATATTTTTTATCCGTTCGCGGGTTTTAATGTGAAGCTCACAGCTATCTTGCTGATTGTTTTTTTTACATGGATCAACACCAAAGGGATTAAGACGGGCGCAGGCATCAGCACCATCGTTTTGATTTTGGTTTTCATTGGCATCCTTACCATTGTCGTCTTTGGCCTCAGCAGCAGCCATTCAGATATCCGCCGCGTTGTTGAGATGAAGTCTAGTCCCGCAT
>DATMMJ010000044.1:0-2247 GCA_035569795.1 Puia sp.
AAATGTATTGCTGATTGCAACTTTTTTTTCCATGCCAAATCATATTCAAAGCAATCAGCCCTTTTGATTTCATAACTCCATTTGCCAGCGTGTTGCTGGAAATGAGCAAACGCAATATCAAGCCCGTCCAGTGAACTGCCACTCATAAGTCCGATTGCTCTGTACACCATGAAAAGAGTTTTAGATTGTAAATTTAAGACTTAGCTTTGCCAGCAATGTTTCTGGTGCCGAATTTCGGTTTTTTAATTTTGATGTATGGTCGTTAATTTAAGCCAGCACTACTCTCTTCTGAGCGATTGGATAAGCGAACTTAGAGACGAAGAAATGCAAAAGGAGAGGATGCGCTTTCGGCGCAACATGGAGCGTATTGGTGAAGTTGCCGCCTTTGAGATTAGCAAAATGCTTGGTTTTGAAGAAAAAGAAATTCAGACTCCATTAGGCATTGCCGTTAGCAAGACATTAAAAGCGCAGCCTGTGCTTGCAACGATCTTAAGAGCTGGGCTCCCTTTGCACCAGGGTCTGCTTAATTATTTTGATAGAGCGGACAATGCTTTTATTTCGGCTTACCGCAAACACCAGCGGGACGGGTCCTTTGAGATCAGCCTGGATTATGTTTCCTGTCCTGATCTGGACGAGCGCGTCGTCATTATTTCGGATCCGATGCTGGCGACCGGATCCTCGTTAGTAAAAACCATCCAGTTCCTGCGCAATGAAGGAAAACCTGCAGAGATACATATCGTCGTTGCCATTGCATGCACCGTTGGTATTGAATATGTTAAGCGCAGTGAGCCTCATTGCAAGATATGGTGCGGCGCCATCGATGATGAGCTTACGGCAAAAGGATATATTGTTCCTGGCCTCGGAGATGCCGGAGACCTCGCCTACGGAGCAAAAGTGCAGATGTGAAATTTTGTTATTCACTATTATTTATTGATTTTTTTTGTTACTTTGACCTTCTTAGCATACTTTAAAATACAATCCAACTCCTAAAATCCCCTTGTAAACAACCCCGTTGCTGGTTTGCCCGTAACTTAATATTATTGTTTGTTTTATTTGAAGCCATTATTTCTGTTTTATGATGAAGCGCTTATCAGTACTATTTTTATCCCTTGTATTGTGTTTGGAAGCTTTTACCCAAGATCCCGGGTTTTCACAATTCTTTACCTCTCCACTCACGCTGAATCCCGCATTGACGGGAAAATTCAATGGGGAAGTCAGGGTTGCGGGAAATTATCGCAACCAGTGGCCCTCTATCAACAATGCGTTTATCACTTCGACCGTTTCCGTTGATATGCCCATATTTATTAACCGGTTGCCTGACAATAATACCTGGGGCGTGGGCATCATGGCCATGACAGACAGGACGGCCAACGGCATCCTGACCAGCAACTATTTCGCTGTTTCGACTGCCTATCATCTGGCTTTGGATGAAGACGGTTATCAGTCACTGGGGGTGGGCTTTCAGGGCACCTATGCCAGCAAAATGCTTGATGGCACCAAGCTGCATTTTGAAGACCAGCTTGACCAGCAGGGCGGGTGGACCATCCCGAGCCAAGATGCCATCAGCACACAGCGACCAACCATAAATTATTTTGACATGAACCTGGGACTATTATACAACCGAACAACGACAGGCGCCAATAATTTTTATTTAGGTGCTTCGGTTTACCATATCAATAGCCCCAAAGAATCTTTTCTTAACAATAATACATACACGCTCCATCCGCGCTATACTGTTCATGGAGGGCTTGCCCAGCCGATTTCCAATGGGTCTTACGTGCATTTCAGCGGAATGTACAGCTATCAGGATGGGGCTTACGAATATGATTTCGGAGGTGCCTGGTCCGTGAATGTGAATAATGATAATGATAACCCGATTAATTTCTACGCTGGCAGTTGGGTGCGTTTCAGCAATGTTACTGACGCTGTAATACCTTATGTTGGCCTTGACTTCGGCAGCTTTAGTCTGGGCATTACCTACGATGTGAATGTTTCTGCATTAAAGTCCGCTTCGCAAAGCCAGGGCGGCATTGAAGTTTCACTGATCTATATTAAGAAGCCTTCTAACGGGAAAAAACAAATCCCTTGTCCTCGATTTTAGGATACCCATTGGCGTTAATTATGTTGGATTTATTTTAAAATGTCTAAGTATTTTGTTTTTTGGTGCCACTCACATATTTATTGCCCTGTTCAATAAACCGGTATAGGCGTTTGGCATCTGCGCCTGCATACTCAACGCCAATGCGG
>DATMMJ010000045.1:0-4448 GCA_035569795.1 Puia sp.
CCGCACCCATATTCCATGCATCCCTCACACTACCATACATTATCTGGTCTGCTCTGTTAGGGTAGGTGAGAAGCTCGTTATGATTTATTTTTACGATGAAAGGAATTTTATGGGCGTATTTTCTGGACACCATGGCTAGTACGCCAAAACTTGATGCCACTGCGTTGCAGCCGCCTTGCAGTGCAAGTTGCACAATATTTTCCGGATCGAAATACATGGGGTTGGCTGCAAATGATGCACCTGCGCTGTGTTCGATCCCCTGATCAACCGGTAAGATGGACAAATAACCTGAGCCTGCAAGTCTGCCCGTTGAAAAAACCGACTGGAGATTGCGTAGGGTTTGATTGCTTCTGTTGGAAATTGCAAAAACGGAATCTACAAAATCAGGTGATGGCAGGTGAAGCTTATCTTTTGTGATGGTTGTGCAGTTGTGGGAGAGAAGGCTTTCCTGCTCCGCCCCGATAAGAGAAGTGATTTGTGCGTAAGTCATATTCAACAATTATTGCTGCATAAATTTACGGATTAAATACACGCATGAGCCAAACAGATACTTAAGTGGGCCAAGTTATGCAAGAGATTTTTTCAATAGCAGAATCAATACCCAAAGGCTGCGGAAAGAAATGTTCTGCAAAAATCTAAGGGAGCAAATAAAAAAACAAACATGATAAATATGGGTGACTGGGATTTGGATTAAGACATGGAGCTGGGATGAACCCATCGGCGGTGGCACCATCGAAGCCTATACCGTTACGCATCAATTCTTTTTTGTAGATTAGTACCGCGATCGAGCTTCCTTTGCTGGGGGTGAACGAATGTGAATAATCAAAAGCTCGCAAAGCTTTATCGCAATAAGTCAATTTGACGAGGGACCACTACACAGTAACAGCTAGCTAATAAAACAATTTAAAAATCAAAACATATGAAAAAGGAATTCATGTTGTACATACGCAACGCAGGAGATGCTAAGGCGGCATTGACACCCGAGCAGCACTTAGCATTTATTAAAAAATGCGAAGTTTACATCGGAAAACTTAAAGCTGATGACAAATTGATTGCTGCTCAGCCCATCGTCCGTGAAGGATACATAGTTTCAAAAAATACCAGTGGCTGGACAAATATTGCAGTAGACCCTACAAGGGAAGTGCAAGTAGGATATTACCATATAAGAGCAAACGACATCGAAGAAGCAATCGCAATGGCAAAGGACAATCCTGAATTTGAGTTCGTGCCATCTGCAAGTATTGAGGTCAGACCAATAAAAACGAAGGAAGAACAAACAAATTTTGTTTATCCCAATAGCTGAAATCTAAATAGTGAAAATGCTTGGTGGATTTCAGGGCTTGTTTTTGTTAGTAAACAAAATGCAGGCGAACAACATTTCTGCAACAGCCCTGCTGCATTCGTGGCAGACGAATATAATTTCCACCAGCTTAAAAGCTTTTGGTGTTTTGCATTGGAATTATTCACCTATTGTAATTAGATGAAAGCTGTATTTCGATCAAAATATGGTTCCGCAGAAGTTCTAAGTATAAAAGAGTCTGGAGCGCCAACTCCAAAGGAGGATGAAGTATTAATAAGAGTATATGCGACTACTGTAAACAGAACCGATTGCCATATACTCTCCGGCAGGCCGCTTATTATGAGGCTTTTTACGGGGTTATTCAAACCCCGATTAGCAGCTACTGGCTCGGACTTCGCTGGGCAAATTGAAGCTTTGGGAAAAAATGTACGATCTCTTAAAGCGGGCGATAAGGTTATGGGATTTGGTGGCGTTTTTGGCTGCGGGTCTCATTCGGAGTATCTCCTGTTACAGGAAAAGACAACTTTAAAGGCATTAATCATAATGCCTGACCGTATCACTTATGACCAGGTGGCAGCTTGCATAGAAGGAGCATTTTATGCGCTAAATGGAGTAAATAGTGTGAAGCCCAAAGCCAGTCAAAATGCACTTGTTATTGGTGCTACAGGTGCAATTGGCTCAGCGACGATTCAATTCTTGAAATTCTATGACGCTCATGTTACCGCCGTATGCAAGGGAGAAAATACTGAACTCGTAAAATCCTTAGGAGCTGATAGAGTTATTGATTACACTAGGGATGATTTTACTAAAAGCACTGAAGTGTATGATTTTGTATTTGATACTGTTGCCAAAAGCACCTTTTACAAGTGCAAACCACTGTTAAAGAAATATGGAATGTATACTTCTTCTGGAGGGTTTGAGAATCTACTTCCGACACTCCTTACGCCGATCCTTGGTGGAAAAAAGGTAGTGTTTCGCCCTCCTACTGACGTTAAAGGGAGCCTGAGTTTTATCAAGGAGCTGATAGAGAAGGGAAGATTCCGGCCTGTGATAGACAGAAAATATCCCTTAGAAAAGATAGCCGAAGCATTTACGTACGTGGCTGCGGGTCAGAAAATTGGCAATGTCATACTTACGATGGAACCCTAACCATTTTATATGCAATATCATTGAAGCGATCGATTGACTTTGCGCAAATGGTAGTAATGAACTTGCAAAATATTGGATGGGCTGTCACTTCACCGAAATAATATTTTTGTATATGATTCAACTGCTCCATTATTTTTTCTTTTAAATATTTGTTTTGATAACGGAAATAATTGAAAATAAATGGTCTGATTTAGTAAATTAATATGTTGTAGTTTTATTCTATGTCAAAAACAGCAAAAAGGATTCTAGAAAAGATATCCGCGAGCTAAGTGATTTGATGAAAAGCTTGCAATAACGGGAGATTCCTGGATTTTTTAAAAGCTGCATCGAAGCATGCTAGGAGGCAAGAGTGTAAAAAAATAAACTCTATGAAATCTATTTTATTTCTGTTCAGTCATTTATATAAGCCGAATTGATATAGTGTTCCGGTTAGAGAATGCAAATTAAATTTTCAAAAATTGCATGTTTATAAATTCGAAATTTTCCTGGCCGTTACTGAGCACATTTTCCGGTAATAGTTCTAATAAGCATTAACTTATGCGACGATTGATAGTATTATTATTTATTTGTTTGAGCACTAGCTGTGTAACCACAAAAAAAACGAGTGCAAAATTAAATTTCTTGAATGCTACGTGGGTGCCTATTAAGCAAGAAATTGGTGGAACAGCGCTGCCAAAAACGGTTTTTGAAACCCAAAAACTTATTATCAGTGACAGCAATTATACATTTATTGCTGAGAGTACTGACAAAGGCGTCGTAAAATACATGGTTGATAAAATGGACATTTACGGTCGCCAAGGTGTCAATGCAGGAAAACATTTTACAGCGCTCTATAAATTTGAGAACGAGCAGTTGTCCATATGTTACAATTTAGCGGGTGACAGTTACCCACAAACTTTTGAGACCAAAGGCAAACCCATGTACTTTCTTTCTGTCTTCAAAAAAGAAATGACAAAATGATCTATGGCAAAAAACAAAACAACTGAGACTCAAAATAGTGTTGCAAGTTTTCTAAGGACCATCACGGACGAGAAAAAACGTAAGGACTGTTCGGCAATAATCGACCTAATATCGGAGCATACTGAACTTGAAGCAAAAATGTGGGGAACTGGCATTGTAGGGTTTGGAATTTATCATTACAAATATGATAGCGGACGCCAGGGCAGTGCACCCCTTGCTGCAATTGCACCAAGGGCAAATGCCATTACGTTGTATCTTGGGTCTGCCTTTTATAAAAGAGACGAATTGCTATCGAAATTTGGGAAGCATAAATCGGGCAAAGGCTGTATTTATATTCAAAAACTTGAAGATATTGACACGGGCATTCTAATCGAAATGGTGAAAAATTCCATTGAAGACAGAAAGAAACATAATCCAGGTTGACCTGTAGAATAAATCAAACAGGTTGGTGAGAAAAAAAGAACTGCTAATGTCACTTCGATAACATGGAGAGGGGAGTGGCAATTGCAATATCTGCGCTGCTACCAGCCATAAGGGTGGATGCCTGGAGAGTGGAGTTTCCAGTTCCTGGCTATCTCAAGCTCGTGAAACTTTGGTGTCGCTTTTAGCAGGTGAGATATGAACTTCAAACGCAGTGGGAAAGATAAAATTTGATAAAATAAAAATACAGCGAAGCGCATAACTTAATATAGCTAGCTGACAAGTAAAATCACTACAAGCTATATGTCTAGTGAAATCATCGCACTCATCGCCAATCTTGCACTTGCATTATCATTTATTGTGGGGCTGATTTTTGGCATTGCCCAAGTTAAAGCAGTGGCGCGCGACCGAAAGGAACGTTTGACTCTTGAAACACTGCGTAACTTTCAAACGCACGCATTTGCAGAACTCATGTTTACCATTAACTCCTATAACATTCCTTCCACTCTTGAAGAATGGCGAAAACTTCCACCTAGCGACCAGATCATGTTTCTTCAATTCACCCAAGAAATGGAATCTCTGGGCATTCTTGTTGCCGAACGGTTTATTAATATTAACC
>DATMMJ010000046.1:0-2859 GCA_035569795.1 Puia sp.
TGGAAGACGAAGAAAATAATCTTTGGGTGAGCACTAACAGAGGGCTGTCCCGACTCAATCTCTCCACCTATAAATTTAAAAACTTTGGCATCGCAGACGGACTGCAGTCCTATGAATTCAAAGACCACGCCTTTTGCAAAAGCAGTACAGGGCAGCTTTATTTTGGCGGGATCAACGGTTTCAACGCTTTTTATCCTGACCTTATCAAAGAGAGCAATTATGATCCTCCGATTGTGTTAACCAATTTCCAGGTATTTAATAAAAACGTCGCTATAGCGGCGGGGGACAATGACCCCTCTCCACTAAAAAAACCCATTACAGAAGCTAGCGAAATAACCATCCCTTATGCAAGTTCAGTCATTTCGTTTGAGTTTGCTTCGCTCAATTATACAGGGTCAGACAGAAAGAAGTATGCCTACATGCTCGACGGGTTTGACAAAACATGGAATGAGATAGGCACGGAGCGAAGAGCTACTTATACGGGATTGGCTCCAGGGAAATATGTTTTTAAGGTAAAGGGGCTAGATAATGCAGGCTCCAGGTCCACTGGTATAAAAGAAATCCAACTTATCATAGTACCACCATTTTGGTTAACCTGGTGGTTCAAACTGGCGATGATATTAACGGTGGTAGGTGGGACATTTACTATCTTCCTGCTCCGGCTTGGCGGCATCAATGCACAAAAAAAGAAACTTGAAAAACTGGTAACCATACGTACAAGCCAGTTAGCGTTATCGGTGGAAGAAGCGGTTCAGGCAAATAAAGCAAAAAGTGTCTTCCTTGCGACCATGAGCCATGAGATACGAACTCCGATGAATGGCATTATCGGGATGTCTTCCCTGCTAGCTCAGACTGCACAATCTACCGAACAGCGAAGTTATACCGAGACTATTCAAACTTGCGGGGAAAATTTACTTACAGTTCTCAACGATATCTTAGATTTTTCCAAGATTGAATCTGGCAAAATGGAACTGGAGGAGACGGACTTCAATTTGAGGGAATGCATGGAAGAAGTGCTGGATATTTTTGCAACCAAGGCAGACCAGGCAGGGATAGACCTGCTTTATCAGATCGGCCCAAATGTCCCGGAGCATATCCTTGGTGACCCTTCCAGGTTACGTCAAATATTGATAAACCTAGTTAGTAATGGGATCAAGTTTACAACCGCTGGAGAAGTATTTGTAAGAATACTCCAAGCTGGCGTAAAGCCAGATGGAGAAATGGAATTATGTTTTGAAGTAAGAGATACCGGTATTGGTATCGAAGCAGATAAATTGGAAAGGCTGTTCAAAGCATTTTCCCAAGTTGATTCTTCTACAACACGTAAATATGGTGGGACAGGTTTGGGCTTGGTAATTTCTGAGAAACTTATTGGATTGATGCGAGGCAGAATTTCAGTTTCCAGCGAACCGGGCAAAGGATCTGTTTTTAGCTTTACCATTTTTACAAAACAAGGTAGAAAAGGCATCCAGCACCTTGTAAGCGGCAGTGCGGCAAGCCTGGAAGAAAAAAAAGTGCTTGTTATAGATGACAATCTAACCAATCGCAAAATACTTCTGGCGCAACTAGAGAAATGGAAGATGGTACCGGTTCTTGCCTGTTCAGGCAATGAGGCCCTTGGGATTCTTTCTCATAAGCTGGACTTCGACCTCGTGATCACAGATATGCATATGCCAGGTATGGACGGACTTGAACTCGCAAAAGCCGTCCGGCGGCTATTCCCGACCTTGCCTATCATGCTCTTGAGCTCACTTGGTAAAGACATCGGGAAGAGCAATGCTAAATTGTTCAGCGCTGTGCTCACAAAACCCGTAAAGCAAAGCATTTTGTGTTCCAGCATGCTTAAACTTTTTAAAGGTGGTGTGCAGCAATCAACAGAAGTCGAAATTATAAAGGGGCAGTTGCCCGGCAATCTGGCGGAAAGATTCCCATTTCGGATCCTGGTGGCAGAAGACAATCCCGTCAACCAACATTTGGCATTAATGCTACTCACCAAAATGGGATATACCCCCGAGATTGCAGAAAATGGTCTGCAGGTGCTTGACAAACAGCAGCAGGGCAATTATGATATCATTTTTATGGATGTACAGATGCCAGAGATGGACGGGCTGGAAGCAACAAAGTCAATACGCAAACGGACAGGCACTCAGCCCATTATCATTGCCATGACTGCAAATGCTATGCTGGGTGATAGAGAAGATTGTTTAGGCGCAGGGATGGATGATTATATCTCCAAACCTTTCAGGCCACAAGAAGTCGCACTAATACTGGAAAAATGGGCATCATAAAACAACAATTCCTGGATACAAATATTTCAGCCTCGAAGACTTTCCCCAAGTCTTTATCTCTGCAAAAAATAGGTAAAAACACCTATCTTTTTGTAATTAGTCTATGCTAATTTTACTCACGTGTTTGCACAGCAAAAATAATACAAAACTAAATAAGTTATTATTTTTTTGCTAATTACATTAGTATTCAGTAATTTGCCCCACTTTTCAAAAAAATAGTTTGTTTTGGTTCGGTTTTTCATGTGGCAGGCAGGCTTAACGCCTGCCTTTTTTTATTTAGACATTTTCGGTGCACAACAGCCAGAAAAAAAGGGTCAGCAAACTTGTTTACACGATCACGGTAAAATCAAATGCCCGATTAACGTCAACGCATATCTGTTTATGGTATAAGTAGAACAACAACTTTTCCATTTACTGTTGACCAGGACCTCAGAGTTTATTTTGGGACCAAAAGTAAATCCTGCTATCTTGGGTGTAACATGATACATTATGTGCTCGTGATCTGAAAACAAGCAAGCGAGCATCTGTGAAATGGAGCGGGAAGAATAAGAAGGCCTGGACGCTTTTTCTG
>DATMMJ010000047.1:0-2394 GCA_035569795.1 Puia sp.
TGTTCATTTATATAATTGGCGAAACTCTCCGTATCCGCAATTTGCTCATCCGTCAATTCCTTATTGTTGGCTGTGAAATCAAACGGATACAACTTTTCTTTCCCCGGGTTGAAGGGAATAACGGGATGAAAAGCTGAATGATGCTTTTTCAGGACTGAAATTAAGGACAACGTTCGCATTGGCTTTAAAAAAGCAAAAAAACAGGTTTTGGCATCACTTTATGCCCAAACCATTCCAATAACAATCGCTTTTATTTTAAGCCTGAATGTACAATTGTATCGCGTGATATACTAATTAATTCCTAAAAATTTATGATCCAAAATATTAGCTTTCAAAAAGCGTTCAGATAAATTAAAACCATCCCATTGAGCGTACATGTGCGAAAATTTATTATTCTGGCTGCCAGCGTTTTTGCGGTTTCATATTCCTTCGCACAACCAATCACTGGCGTATGGAAGGGAAGTGCTGGGAAACGTAAAGTGGAACTTAAAATAATAAAATCCGGCGACAGCATTGCTGGCACTGCATATTATTATTCTTCCGCAAATAATTATAAGCGATATAGCATAAAAGGCTATTTCGATCCGACAAGCAATAATGTAATCTGGTGGGATGATATATTGATTGAAGACAGATTTCAATCCGGGACATTAAAACAAAGCGCTACGGAACCATTAATGAGCGTCGCCGATTTTAATTGTCCCGGCGAAGATGAACTCCGCCTGGATGGCAATAGCTTTTTACGCGATGAAAAGAAAAAAGTGCCCGGCACATTGAATTTGCAAAAAAAGGGATCTCCACTTTTCGCTGATGAATGGGATTGGGTGATTGCCAATTATACTGTGGGGGCAAACAATCCATATACTATAGACAGCATTGCGAAGCTTTCGCAAGAGCCGGATTACGTTGTTGAAGCAAAAAAAACAACGCCGCAAAGAGCAGTTTCCCATAAACGTGATCCGGTTGTTACCAATACCCTGTTTACCTCGCAGCCCAAACAAGAAAACGCAACCCCCGTAAAGGAGCGCACGCCTGAAGAAAAATTTACAAGCCGAACAAAAATATTGCAGCAGGTAATTCCTCTGAAAGGAGATTCTATCGAGCTAAGGTTTTATGACAATGGCGAGATTGACGGTGATTCCATTGCGTTCTTTTTGAATGCCAGACTCATTTTTAAACATGTTATGATCACTGACAAGCCCTATACGGTAAAATTTGCGGTAAAAGATCTCCAAGAAGACAACGAAGCTGTGATGGTTGCAGAAAACCTGGGTTCCATTCCACCAAACACCGCATTGATGATAGCGATAGTGGACGATAAACGATATGAAGCACACTTGTATGCTGATGAAAATAGCAGCGCCCTCATACGCTTTATTAAAGAAGTCAAGTCCCAGGCGCCCGCCAAATAGAAATGGGTTATGATTCAGAGAGGCTTCAGACAGCTCTTTGGGTACACATGCCTGTCTTGTCATCCAACGACGTTGATCATCTTATTTCTCACATAGATGATCCTTTTGGGCGGTCGTCCTCCCAACCATTTTTTTACCGTTTCATTGGCAAGTATGATTTCTTCGACCTGCTGCTGCGTCGCATCTAAAGAAATACTCAATTCTGCTTTTGTTTTGCCATTGAAGGCGATCGGATAATTTTTTGTTGATTCAATCAAATATTTTCTTTCGGATTTCGGATACTCAGCATCCAGGATACTGCCTGCATTGCCTAACTGATACCACAATTCTTCTGCAACATGCGGCGCATAAGGTGTTAAGATGATCAGCAGTTTTTCAAGGACTTCTTTTTTATGGCATTTCAAATCGCTTAGCTCATTGACGGCAATCATGCCAGCGCTCACGGCGGTATTGAAAGAAAAACGTTCGGTGTCTTCTTCAATTTTTTTGATGGTTTTGTGGATCACTTTGAGCTCCGCATCACTAGCTTTTTCATCGTTCCATACTTTACCGACTCCACCCGCTCTCTCGTGGGAGGGGGTAGCAGAATCATCATAAAACAAGCGCCACAATTTCTTTAGGAATCGGTGAACACCTTCAATGCCTTTGGTATCCCACGGCTTGCTTTGTTCCACTGGGCCGAGGAACATTTCATACATGCGGAAAGTGTCAGCGCCATATCTTGTAATAATATCATCAGGGTTCACTGTATTAAATTTTGACTTGGACATTTTTTCAATCTCCATTTCAAAATCAAAAGGGTTTTCAGTATTAACTTTTTCACTAGTAATATCAATACCAACTAATTTAAACCCACTACAATTGATAGCTTCCAAAAATTTATCTTTTTTAGAAATATCAAGATCTCCGAATGTTTTAAAAAACTTTTCGGCATAGGGAACTCTTATTTTTACAAGATTTAATAGTTCGGCATTTAAATGAT
>DATMMJ010000048.1:0-2957 GCA_035569795.1 Puia sp.
CGCACAGCTCGCCTGTTTCACCACCTGGCAACATGATCCCCTTTTCATCTAAAATTATGATATCTGTGTTATCAATTGCCTTCCCAATACTTGGCAAAGCTGGCCATTCAGTAGCTTTTCCTTCTAGCTTAAGTTCGGTTACTACATGACATTCTGTTGGTCCGTATTGGTTATATAAAACGCAATCAGGCAGCGCCGAAAAGAAACTGACAAGCTGCGCAGTTATTTTCAATTGTTCACCCGCCGTAATCACCTCCTTCAGGCACGATGGGAAAAATCTTGTCGCATCGGCAGCTTCGGTCAGATATTGAAGTGCTACAAATGGAATAAATATGCGATTGATGGACTCTTCCTCTATGAAATGGAGTAGGCTTTGGGGGTCAAGTCGCAAGTCATCTTCAATCAAAACCAATGTGCCGCCTGTGGTAAGCGTGGCGAATATTTCCTGAAAAGAAACATCGAAACTTAATGGCGCGAATTGCAATGTTCTTGTTCCTTTGCGAGCAATAGAATGCTTGTGTTGCCAGAGCATCAAGTTTACCAGGGGCGATTGACCCATGCAAACACCTTTGGGTTTGCCGGTGGAGCCAGATGTATAAAGCACATATCCTAAACCGGAATTTACTGTAGCGACCTTATTTTCAGTTTTATAGGCTTTGTTTAAGGGAAACGCCTTAATGCCTAAAGATTCGAAAAAGGGTATTTCCGAATCGATGGACAAACAAAGGTCCACCTTGGAATCTGAAACAATTTGTTGCAGTCTGTCACGGGGATAAGAAGGATCAAGCGGCAGGTATGCTTTGCCCGATTTCAGTATGGCAAGCACGCCAACTATCATTTCGATGCTGCGCGTGGTGGTTATTCCTATTATCGGCAATTTTGAAGAACGAGATAAAATAAACTGGGATAGATTCTCTGATTCTACATCTAATTCTTTGTATGTCGTTTCCCGACTGCCGAAAGTTACCGCAATAGCATCAGGAGCCTCTTTCAATTTGATGTAAAAGAGATCCTGAAGGAAAAGATTTTCTCCATTCTTACCAGAAAGCATCGTATCGACATAAGTATCCATAGATGACAGGAGAATTGGGCGTTTAGGAGTTTAATAATCGGTGTCTTTAAAACCTTTAAATGCTTGATATTATTGTGCATATTAGCATACTTGCGCGAAAAAAAATCAGGTATTTACACCCTTTTTTGATCCCTCATCATATTACAGAAAACCTAATGCCAACAAAAGGCATGCAGTTTCTAAAGTCTTAATTTTTATAGGTTAACAAATGATGGGATAAAAGGATGCAGGCTTTTTGAGAAATATGGATTTTTTTGGAGATCGTTTCAAACAACAATGAAAAAATAGATTCTTCTGAATGCGAAGTACTTTTAGTGCTTTCCAGGCGCATTTTCGAACCAAATTTAACCAGATTCCCCAAAATAGTAATATACAAAAAAATATTACTTGTTCGTTTTTATATTAGTTCAAATAGTTAAGCGTCTTAAATCTTGTGCCAAGGGTAGAAATAAAGCCCTATTCACCATTCAAACCAACTCATGGGGCATTTCTTTTGCAAGCTAAATGCTGCCGCCATACATTCAGCGATAATTTTAATGAATTAATTGAAATATGATTTTAAGAATCCAAAGCTACGCAGGTAAACAGAAAATAGTGGGGCAAGCCTTGGATGGTTACTGTTTTCTTCTAAATACTTGACCAATTCGGGCCAGTTAGATGAATTGGAAATACTAATGACTGTCGATAAAGAAGTGCCGGGTACTTTTGTGGTGTGCCACCAGCCACAGGGCATGAACACACTTTCTCCCGCATGCAGAACGACGCGCAGGGCTTTCGCTTTTGCAAACAACGGGAAGCGTTCCAGATCAGGATTATCAACATCTTTTATTTGGGAAAAACGATCTGTATTTTCTCTGTATAAATAAGGTTCCTGATCTGGAGGATATACGATAAACTCTTTGTCTCCGTAATGCTGCGTGATAAATGCATGAACGCCCAGATCATCTATGTGCAGGTAAGGGAAAATCCTTCGCCCGCAAAAATTCACTTCAATATGTGATTCTCTGTTGAGCCGTTCATTTATAGGGCCAACAAAATAATTTCCTCCAAGCCAATTTGGGAGGACATAGGAAGGTGTTGGTTCCACATGATCAATAAGATCTGGAAAAACATCTTTCAGGGGTTGTTCACGTAAAAAAGGGCCAGGCTCCTGGCTGTCCCTTGTAATAGCGTCAATGAATGCATCCATACGCATTGTTCCCTGATCAGTACTAACCATCTTATCAGGATAACGTTCCCTGAACCACTCTGGAGTCCAGCTAGATGCTTTCCATTTGGCAGTTGCATCTGTGATAACAACCGGCCTTCTTGGCAAAAGATATTTTTTCTTGAATTCCTCATAAGACAAATTATTTCGTCTTTCTATTGCGAAATGCTCGTCAATTGCGGATTTGGATTTGGGACTAAAATTAGCTGATGTATTCATTTTAAAATATTATCGCTGTTTACTAAATTTTTTTGATTCAAACGTTATATTCTTAAACCAACCAATTTGCATATTGGAAGCGAAGCTTTACCAAATCAATTATTTTTTTAATCAGGTAAAACGAAGCCAGGGCCCAAACTATTGCCCATATCAATTGTCGCCAATCTTGCAAGTTTGTCCTGCTATCCACGCATAGCTGTATAATGCCACTCCTTTTGCCTTTCCTTCACGGCTTTTAAACGCCCACACATCTTTCAAGAAATCTTTAAAGTTTTTACTGTTCAATTGATCAAAAGCAACTGAAATCGTCGGGCTTAGCGAATAGGCGGTATGCCAGGTGCCGAAGGGAATGAATAGCGTTTCTCCTGCGCTGACTGTAAAATGAATCGGAGTTGCATCTTTGTATTTAGGGTATTTATCGTAATCGGGATTAAAGATATTGATATCGGAACGCCAGGG
>DATMMJ010000049.1:0-4407 GCA_035569795.1 Puia sp.
GGTTCATTGGTAAAATAACCTGAAGCCGAGGTAATCCTGTCCAGTGAATGGTTAGCGTAATTATTCAGCATCTCCATGGCGAGATAGCGAAATCCTTTTTTATATAAATCTTCCAACAGTGACATTGCAAAAGCGCGGTGCAGCGGCTTATTGTGCGCTTCATTAATCATGATCACGCGGTAATTTTTTGCAAGAAACAAGATGTATTTTTTCGCGTCTGCATGCTGGATATTTTTCAGGTCACCAACCATTTTATTAATTTGTTTCATTGTAGCCTGATCCGGCTCCTCATATTTTTTAACCTGATATTCCAGGGAACCTTTATAATCATCTAAAAACGATACCGAAATGCTCACGTCATCATAATACCCGATATCAGTTTGGATTTGCCTGAATTTATTCTCTTGTTTAAATAATTGATATAACGGCAATAGATAATTCAGATTTCCGCCCGGTTGAAGGTTTAAGTAATTTAAGGAAGAGTCATATGATCGCGGCATGTTGCCATGCGCATATTCGATGATTTTATCTAGCTGAGGATTGTTTTGTGGGAAGCAATAATTATTTGCAATACTGGTGAGCAGCACAAAAAAATATTTCTTTAGTTTCATTCGACTGCAATGTTAAAAAAGCGTTTGTTACCGAAACCTTAAAGATGCTTTTCCAACAATATTTGTTTTAATTGCGCAAGGCCTTCGGTTGCAGGTTTTTCAATGGTTGTTACATGTGCCAGAGAAGAGGTGTACGGTATTTGTTTGTCAATAATAAATTTGGGGATGCTCGAACCTGCATAATGCACAAGCCCTGCTGCAGGGTAGACTACTAAAGAAGTTCCTGCCACTACAAATAAATCCGCCATTCTTACCAAATCAACCGCCTGTTCAATCAGTGGTACAGGCTCCTCAAACCAAACAATATTTGGACGTAACTGCGCACCATCGGCGGCGACGTCGCCCATTTTAATATCACTATAGATATCATAAATCAGATTTATATTCCTTTCGCTGCGCATTTTAAAAATTTCCCCATGGAGGTGCAGGACACGGGATGAGCCCGCCCGCTCATGCAGGTTGTCAATGTTTTGTGTGATAACGTGGACCTCGAAATTCTTCTCTAATTCTGCCAAGCAATAGTGGGCTGCATTTGGCTTTACTTCAAGCACATCCCTTCGGCGCATATTATAAAATTTCAGCACGAGCTCAGGGTCCTTTTTCCATGCCCGCGGAGTCGCTACTTCCGAAACATCATAACCTTCCCACAACCCATCGCTATCCCGAAAAGTCTTCAAGCCGCTTTCGGCACTAATGCCGGCGCCAGTGAGGACAACCATTTTCTTTTTATTATTCACTCAAAAAGAAATTGTAAAATGAATTTGCCATTCAAATATAATTTAAACCAGACTAAACATTTTTCATGCATTCCATTATTGTGCTTTGTAAATTTAAAAAATATATAATACGAACCAGGACTTCTTTCAGCACAAATTAAACTGCACATTGTGAAATGCCTGATTTTCATACCTGCATTTCTATTTATGCCATTCAATCGCAACTTGGAGTTTATCAATCCGACAGGCACTTATATTTTAAAGGGTTTGGTAGAAAAGAATTTAATTACGGGTCACAATGGCGAGATACGCGTTAAGCTCCTTCAAAATAATACCTTGGCTTTGTGTTTTTATATGAATAACGGCTACCCGAGCTTTCAGTCGGGTGCATTTAAAGATACACTTGCTTACGACGATAATCAGGCTAAATATATCCCAGCTAATGACAGTTCATGCACCATTACATTTTTGTTCAATGGTACTTCTGTGCAATTGGCTCTGATTTATACCAACCCGCATTGCACGTGCGGGTTTGCCCAAGGAGTGATCAGGCCGGCCGTTTTCGAGAAATCTTCTGGTGATAATCCTATTATCCAGGATTTATCATCCCACAGAATCAATTAATGTTTAAGGAAAAAACTCCCCATTACGCACCAATAAATCTCACAAGTGTGAAATTATTTCTACCTATTCATTAGAAAGAAGGAAAATGGTGTTTACACAAAAACTGGTATTATTTTTCGGCAGTTAATTGGATAACTATATTATTTAGTTTTAAAATGTATTTTATGGATAACAAGAAAAAATCAGCCACTCCGGATGAAAAAGATGCTGGAAAATATTTAATAGGAAAAAGCCATGACAATGAACCCAAACCGAGTTCCGGCAAAATTCAAAACAAGAGCGCTGACAAAAAAAACATGGCTGGCAGCAGAAGTGAAGAAGATAAAAGCAATGAACCTGAAAAAAGGATAGAGATAAACGATAATCCTGAAGAAACTGAGAGGAAGATGCCACGCATGAAGCACTGACATTAAATCCTTTTGCATCGCTCCCAATAACGCGCAAGGGGGGTGGATGAAGCCCCTGGATTTGGGTGACTTTATCAAAGGAACCATTCATTTTTTGAACCTTTTTTCACAACAAAAATAATTTATGCAACAAACTGAAATGAATACCTTAAGCAGCATACTTGAAAAGTTGAGGCTTAAGAAAATGGACACGGAGTTTCGCTGGACGCCCGAAGGCTTTAGCGCCGGAAAGGGAAAAGCTTACCAGCCTGGAGATCTCAAGATCATCCGGGTCTATAGGTTTGAAGGAGAATCAGACCCATCTGATGCTTCGGTTCTTTATATTATTGAAGCCAATGATGGGCTGGTGGGTTATAGCATCGATGCGTATGGCATTTATAGTAATCACGACACCGAAGAGGGCTATGACAATTTCTTAAGAAATGTGCCGCTGGAAGATAGAGAAGAACAGCTAGCATTTGAAATTTAATTCTACAATCAAAATACAATCATTCATGGCAGAATATTCAAAGAAATCTAAACAAAAAGTAGAAAGAGCGATGCATGAAATGAAAGAAGGCAAATTGAAAAGCGGAAACAGCAAAAAAAAGGTTACGAGTCCAAAGCAGGCGATAGCAATAGGTTTATCTGAGGCGAGAAAAGAAGGCGAGAAAGTCCCTGAAAAGAAAATGTAAGGAATGTCTTTCGTAGGCTAGGATTACCTCCCCTAAAGATCAAGAGACAATATTGCTGGGCGCGCCCCGCATTTTGACGCCTTGGCAAGAATGAATGAAAACGCAGGAATACCTTTAGATTTGCTGTTAAGGAAATTGAAAAACAGCAAATTTTAAGATGAAGTGTTACATCCGATCAACAGCCAACATTTCTCCGCAAGATACGTTTGGCAGCACCCCTTTTCTTAAAGAGTTGATTGTCCATAAAGGCACCAGGCTGCATTGCATGGAGCCGGATTATAAAGAATTTATTGACACCAAACTGCTCAGAAGGATGAGCCGGATCATTAGGATGGGTGTTGCTGCAGCTTCTGGATGCTTAAAGGAAGCAAGTGTGGACATCCCAGATGCCATCCTTGTCGGGACTGCTTATGGTTGCCTCGAAGACACGGGCGTTTTTCTTACAAAACTCATAGAGCAAACCGAAGAACTTCTTACGCCCACAGCGTTCATCCAATCAACACACAACACAGTCGGCGCCCAGATAGCACTCATGCTCCATTGTCATAATTACAATAATACATACGTGCATCGAGGGTTTTCTTTTGAAAGTGCATTGCTGGATGCCACCTTGCTGCTCAATGAAAAAGCTCCTTCGTATGTCCTTGCAGGCGGCATAGATGAGATCACGGATCTCAGCCAGAAAATATTAACAAGGTTTGGTCTATATAAGCGTGGGGATATTTCAAATGAAAATTTATATTCATCAAAATCTAAAGGAACGATTGCAGGCGAAGGTGCAGCATTTTTTTTGTTATCAAATCAGGCTTCAGATAACAATTATGCTGAGCTGGTTGCAATCAAAACCTTCTATAAACCAGAAAGCATGAAGACTGCAGAAAGGGAAATCATTTCCTTTTTGAACGAACAATCTATTCCGATGGATGACCTTGATTTAATACTAACGGGGGAAAATGGATCTTTTTATGATGACGGGATATACCGCTTTTTAAAACAATCCATCTTTAATAATAAGTCGCTCATTAATTTTAAGCATCTGTCTGGAGAATACCCTACAGCTACTGCATTTGCGCTGTGGCTGGGAGCAAAAATAATTAAAACAAATGCAGTGCCCTTAATTGTTGCAAACGAAAAAATCAAAGAGCACAAACTGAAAAATATTTTGATATACAATCATTATCAAAACATCCATCACTCCCTATTATTGATCTCTGCATGCTGAATTTCAGGAACACAAATATCTTATTTGCCTCATTGCTTGTTGGAGTCATCGTACTCAATTTCTTCATGCATATTCCCGCGCTATTGTATGTGTGCACATTAGTTGTTTACTCATTGATCCTTTTTTATGGAAGTTATATAATTAGCTCGGGAT
>DATMMJ010000050.1:0-2059 GCA_035569795.1 Puia sp.
CTTTTACAATGCCCAACAAAGATTAAAGCTGCCCTTGCCGACCTACGCATTCGATCGCACGCTATATTGGGTTGACCCGGTTGTCAATATGACGGCCACCCAAAACACACATGCAGACCCAAATAGAGCAATTGACAGTAACTTTGCAACACAACCGACCGTGCTCAAAATTCTTCAAAATAATTTTATGAGAAAAGAAATGCTCATCGATAAAATAAAAGAAGTGCTTGAAAATGCTTCTGGTATTGAAATGGGGGGAGTCACCCCCGACATGAGCTTTATTGAAATGGGTTTCGATTCGCTTCTTCTTACGCAAGTGGCATTGAACCTCAAAAAAGAATTTAAACTCCCGATCTCTTTCAGACAATTGAACGAAGAGTACAGTACCCTTGATTCCCTCGCAGGGTTTTTGGATGCAAATCTTCCTGAGGGAAAAGCGGCTTCGCAAAGGGTTGATCAAAGGTCGGGCGTTTCAAGCCAAGAGTCTATTCATATGCCCAGTCCCGGTGCCCCGGCAGTTCATAATAATGCCATCGGTTTGATATCGCAGCAAATACAATTGCTTGCCCAACAAATAGCCTTGATGCAGGGCAATGGCAATGCTGCTTCACAGGTTATCCAAAATGCGGTTCCCCTTCGCTTTGAAAGTAAAATAACTGAGCCTGATATAACTCCAGAAGAAATAGTAGAATTAAAAAAGCCTTTTGGTGCAACAGCTAAGATAGAAAAGCAGTCAACACAGCTAAGCGCAAAACAACAAGCTTTCATAAAAGATTTGACAAATCGATACACTTCAAAAACAAAAGGCAGCAAAAACTACACGCAACAGCATCGCAGTCATATGGCGGACCCCAGAGTGGTAACAGGTTTCAGACCTGCTACAAAAGAACTTGTTTACGGGATTGTGGTGAATAAATCAAAAGGAAGCCGTATTTGGGATATTGATGGCAACGAATATATTGATGCACTAAATGGGTTTGGCTCCAACTTTTTTGGCTATCAGCCTGAATTTATTATTAAAGCAATAAAACAGCAAATTGATAGCGGTTATGAAATCGGTCCGCAACACGAACTCGCTGGACCGGTGTGCAAATTGATCTGTGAATTCACAGGCTTTGACCGTGCCGCTTTGTGCAACACAGGATCGGAGGCAGTGCTCGGTGCGATGCGCATAGCCAGAACCGTTACAGGCCGCGCCACCATTGTTGCATTTGCGGGATCCTATCATGGTATCGTCGATGAGGTGATTGTTCGGGGGACAAAGAAATTAAAATCTTTCCCTGCCGCTCCGGGAATTATGCCCGAGGCAGTGCAGAATATGTTGATATTAGATTATGGCACCGACGAGAGTTTAAAGATTATAAAAGAACGAGCCCACGAAATTGCCGCAGTGCTGGTGGAACCTGTCCAAAGCCGAAGGCCTGAGTTTCAGCCAGTAGAGTTCCTAAAAAAATTAAGACAGATAACTCTGGAGTCAGGCACTGCGCTAGTTTTTGATGAAGTGATTACCGGCTTCAGGATGCACCCGCGCGGAGCTCAGGGCATGTTTGGTATTCAGGCGGACCTTGGGACTTATGGCAAAGTGGTTGGAGCGGGGATATCCATTGGGGTTATTGCCGGAAAAAAACAATTCATGGATGCACTCGACGGAGGCTTCTGGCAATACGGGGATGCTTCTACTCCGGAAGCTGGAGTAACCTATTTTGCCGGTACTTTCGTGCGTCATCCTCTGGCGCTCGCTGCTTCCAAAGCTTCCCTGGAATATATGAAGGAGAAGGGCCCTGCCTTGCAGCAAAGCATTAATGATAAAGTAAAGAAACTGGCAGATGGAATGAATGGAGTCTGCACAAAAAATAATCTTCCATTTTTTATACCGCAATTTGGATCTTTGTGGAAAATAAAATTCAAAGAAGAAATACCCTATAGCGAATTGCTGTTTGTGCTGATGCGTGAAAAAGGTGTCCACATACTCGATGGGTTTCCTTGCTTTTTAACGGAAGCACATACAAATGAAGAAGTAGATATCCTTATAAAAAAATTTGAAGAAAGTGTGAATGAA
>DATMMJ010000051.1:0-9154 GCA_035569795.1 Puia sp.
CACGGCCATGGCTATCAGTAGATGTTACCAGTTCATCTTTCCGCACTTTCATCTTACTCATATCCGTTTTCTGCTCCCGGCCTTCACGGATAGGTGCATTCTCGTGCTCCACAGGTATGGCGCAATGGCAAAGGAAACTTACAATATCTTTATTGACTTCGCTGTCCATTTGCCTGAACAAATCGAAAGCTTCCATTTTATAAATTACCAGCGGATCCTTCTGTTCAAGATAAGCAGTTTGCACGCTTTGTTTCAGGTCATCCATTGCCCGGAGATGCTCTTTCCAAGCATCATCAATAATGCCGAGGGTAATCTGCCTTTCCACCGCGTTCATCAGTTCGCGGCCCTCACTGTTGATTGTTTTCTGCAAGCTGGCCAGGACGTTGATGGATTTTTTTCCGTCCGAAAAAGGCACTACCACATTTTCAATATGCCTTCCCTGAGTTAGTAAAATGTTTTTAAACACCGGAACGGAATGTCTCCTCAAGTCTTCCAGTTTGCGCTCATAGTTCTGCGTAGCTTCCGTGTATAATTTTTCACTCAGCGCATTCTCATCTCCTCTTAAAAACTCTTCCTTATCAATTGCAGTTTCAACGCCAAAATTCACAATCGTAGAAAGCCTGAAGCCTTCATAATCATCCATTCCTTTAAATGAGTTCACCAAGCCCTCCGCAACAATATAAAATGCATTGTCCAGATCAAGCGCGAGCCTTTCACCAAACAATGCGTGGTTGCGTTTCCGGTAAACCACATTACGCTGCTTATTCATGACATCATCATATTCAAGCAGGCGCTTTCGTATGCCGAAATTATTTTCTTCTACTTTTTTCTGCGCACGTTCAATGCTTTTTGTGACCATACTGTGCTGGATCACCTCGCCTTCTTTGTAACCCATTTTGTCCATCAACGATGCAATGCGCTCACTGCCGAACATCCGCATCAGGTCGTCTTCCAGTGAAACATAAAACTGGGTTGTGCCCGGGTCCCCCTGACGCGCTGAACGGCCACGCAGCTGCCTATCAACCCTGCGTGATTCATGGCGCTCCGTGCCGATAATAGCCAGACCGCCTGCCTCCTTAACGCCAGGCCCGAGCTTGATATCCGTGCCGCGACCAGCCATGTTGGTGGCAATAGTAACAGCGCCACTGAGGCCGGCTTCAGCAACCACTTGTGCTTCACGTGCGTGCTGCTTTGCATTCAATACATTATGCGGGATTTTTTTAACGTTGAGCATTTTGCTCAACAATTCACTGACTTCAACAGAAGTGGTGCCCACCAAGGAAGGCCTTCCTTCTCCGCGCAATTTTTCAATCTCATCAATAACCGATTTATATTTTTCGCGCTTGGTCTTATATACCAAATCCTGGCTGTCTTTACGTATTGCGGGAACATTTGTTGGAACAGTAACCACATCCAATTTATAAATGTCCCAAAGCTCTGCGGCTTCTGTTTCCGCAGTGCCCGTCATACCAGCCAGCTTGTGGTACATGCGGAAATAATTCTGCAAAGTAACTGTGGCGTAGGTTTGCGTGGCCGCTTCAATCTTCACATTTTCCTTTGCTTCAATCGCCTGATGCAAGCCATCGCTGTAACGGCGACCATCTAATATGCGCCCCGTTTGCTCATCCACAATTTTTACCTGGCCATCCATCACTACATACTCCACATCTTTGTCAAACAAAGTATATGCTTTTAGTAATTGCTGGACTGTATGAATACGGTCTGCTTTTATCGAATAATCATTTAGCAAGACTTCCTTGCGCTGTAGCTTTTCTTCCGGGGTAAATTCACTTTTTTCAATGTCAGCGAGCTTCACGCCAATATCGGGTATAATGAAAAAGTCAGGGTCTTCGCCTTCCCGCGTTATCATTTGGATACCCATATCTGTTAAATCAACGGAGTTATTTTTCTCATCAATGTGGAAGAACAACTCCGCATCCACGACAGGCATTTGTTTTTGCTGATCAGCGAGATAATAGTTTTCCGATTTCTGCAATCTCACCCTGATGCCAGGCTCACTTAAGAATTTTATCAGCGGTCCGTTTTTTGGCAAGCCACGGAATGCGCGCATCAGCGCAAGACCGCCATCCTTCGGGTCGTCATTTCCCTCAGCGAGTTTTTTCTTCGCTTCATTCAAAAACTGGTTCACTACTCTTTTCTGTGCATCAATCAATCTTTCTACCCTTGATTTCAAAATGTGGTATTGCTGGTCATCGCCTTTTGGTACGGGGCCGGAGATAATCAAAGGAGTTCTTGCATCATCAATCAGCACACTATCCACTTCATCCACCATCGCATAATGATGCTTGCGTTGCACCATTTCATCAGGGGAGTGAACCATATTATCGCGGAGATAGTCGAAACCAAATTCGTTGTTGGTCCCATAAGTAATGTCTGCATAATACGCTTTGCGGCGAGCTTCGCTATTGGGTTCGTGCTTATCAATGCAATCAACTGTGAGCCCAAGCCATTCGAAAATCGGGCCATTCCACTCAGAGTCGCGTCGTGCGAGATAGTCATTTACTGTTACAATATGGACGCCTTCACCGGCAAGCGCATTCAAATAAGCAGGCAATGTGGAGACCAGCGTTTTACCTTCACCGGTTGCCATCTCGGCAATTTTGCCTTCGTGTAAAACTGTGGCACCAATCAACTGCACGTCGTAATGAACCATGTTCCAGGTAATCGGTGTGCCGCCTGCCATCCATACGTTTTTGTAAATGACTTTATCCCCTTCAATCCGCACATGCTCTTTTTTTATGCTTAGCTCCTTATCCAGGTCATTTGCTGTAGCAACGATTTCTTGATTTTCCTTAAAGCGTCTAGCAGTTTCTTTCACCACAGCAAAAGCTTCGGGAAGCAATTCCTTTAGCGCCACTTCAATTTCTTTGTCGCGGTCTTTTTTCAGTTCGTCCACCTGATTATAAATCACATCTTTCCCGTTGATATCGCTGAAGGGAAGCCCCTCAGCCTTTTTATTCAGATCGGCAATTTCTGTATCAATCTTGCTGAGATGACCCTTGATGCGCTGTTTAAATTCCTCCGTTTTATGTCTTAACTGATCATTGCTTAGTGATTGATAAGAATTAACATGTGTATTGATTTCGCCAACAAGGGGCTGGATGATTTTAATATCTTTCAACGACTTGTTGCCACCAAACAGCTTTGAGAATATGCTCATAATTTCTTTTGTTAATGAAAATTCCTGCTAAATGCTTTTTTTCTTGTCAAAAAAAATGCTACAAGCTCTTGCAAGCCAAATTGGCAGGGCTGCAAAGGTAAGAAAAAGGGAGATTTTAAGGAGAATAGTTTGATAACGGGATGCGGGAATGGGTCGTTGAAGCTTGCAATTCTTTTTGATTCCGGTGATTCATCCCCGCTCAACATTCCTATAGATGCAATTTTGATTTTTTCTTTTTGTTAAAAAGCGCAAAAATAAACCATCCTTTTACTTATTAAGCCTGGAGCGGACTCAAGCAGCTTCTCAAAAAAAAGTTAGTTTTTGACACTGCCATATCTCAAATCTAAAGACCACCAAATGGTTAAAACCCTTTGGTAGTTCGTCCACGATATGATCCCCCCGAAACGATCCCAGATCCCAGCAGTCTTAAAAAAATCCCCCCGGAAAGCCAGGGGGTAAAACAACTAAAAACAAACTGTAATCATCGGTTACACTAAAACGTTAGTCTGGTTTTTTACCGTCCAAAAAAGTGTTGATGGTGCTAATCGTGGTATTATTGTTTTCGTCGGACTTTACTTCGTAATTGCTGTAAAAACTTTCAACGTTGGAGATGGTGTTGTACAATTCCAAATTACGGCGGATGTAGGCCGGCACAGTCTCAAACTCATTATTCGGATCTGCAGCGTTGATGTTGAACGATAAGTTGCGCAACTTATTGATCCGTTCTGCTGCCCGGCGCTTTTGTTCCTCTTCCTTGTCCTGCAGTGCAGGTTCCTCGGTGGGTTGCTCCGCGTCCGAATTAATGTGAGTCTGATGGGCAATCGGCTCATCCGCCGCTGGAATATCTTTAAATACTAACTGCATTGCGGGGGAAGGTTCTTCTTCCTTTAACGGATTTTCTGCAGCTGTACCTGAGATGAAATCCTTCACAGGTATGTGTTCCGGGCTGGATTGTTTTTCTGGCCTTGGCTCTTCTGCATAGATATTTTTGGGTCTTGCAAGGTATCCCGCGGATATTGCAGATGCCGGCGAGCCAGGCGCAGTGTTTGTTACCAGATTTTTTTCTTCAGATGTGGGAGCGAGGTGTTGCGAATGTAGCCATTCTATTGGCTTTTCTTCTTCCTTTTTTTCCACATTGATTTCGACATCGTTCAGCTCTTCAAAAAATACAATCGGCTTGCGTGTTTCTGCTTTGTCTTCTTTTACCAAATGCGGTTTCATCAGGTCCGGCAGGGCGTCCGGGGCAACTTGTAGTTGCCCCGATGCCGGTTTTTCTTTTTGTGTGTCAGGAGGTAGCACAGGCCTTTGTTCTGATATTACTTTTTCTTCGGGTAAGACTAAAGGCATAACGATCTTCTGTTCTTTCTTAGGTTCGGTTTTAACTGGCAGATCTTTTGTGAAAGGATCTTTATATTCAAAGCCCGTTGCTATGAGCGTAATGCCTATTTTTGGACCAAGTGCATTATCGTATCCCAATCCCAAAATCACATCGGTGTGCTCGCCTGCCCGACTGATCAGGTAGTTTTGAATAACCTCCACTTCATCCATCGTAAATTCAAACTCGCCTTCAGATGAATTGATATTGATCAGGATCCATTGTGCTCCGCGGATATCATTATCATTCAGCAACGGGGAATTCAATGCTTCCTCAATAGCTTGCTGGGCACGGTTTTCGCCTTCTGTTGCAGCGCTTCCTAAAATGGCAACCCCCCCATTGCGCATAACCGTACACACATCAGCAAAGTCAACATTGATCTGGCCTGTACTATTGATAACATCGGTGATGCATTTTGCCGCCGTAGCCAACACGTTATCTGCTTTGCTGAATGCTTCTTTCATTTTTAAATTACCGAACTGATGTCGCAGCTTGTCATTGCTGATCACTAGTAATGTGTCAACGTATTGTTTCATCACACGCAGGCCCTCTTCAGCCTGCAATTGGCGTTTTTTACCCTCGTATGAAAATGGTGTGGTGACGATGCCAACCGTCAATATGCCAAGATCTTTACAAATTTTTGCGATGATGGGCGCCCCGCCAGTGCCGGTGCCGCCGCCCATGCCCACAGTTATGAAGACCATTTTGGTGTTTACTTCGAGGATCTGCTTAATTTCTTCTAGACTTTCCTCTGTTGCTTGACGTCCAACTTCGGGATTGGCACCAGCCCCAAGCCCTTGAGTCAAATGCGGCCCGAGTTGCACTTTATTTGGCACTCGGCTTTGTGCAATGGCTTGTGCGTCCGTGTTGCAGATAATAAAATTCACGCCCTCAATATTCTGGCTGAACATATAATTAACTGCGTTGCTTCCGCCCCCACCTACGCCAATCACTTTGATGATGGATGATTTTTCTTTTGGTAGATCAAAATGGATCATTGTAAAATTTTTGGATTAGTAGTAATAATAAGTGGCAAGTGATAAGCAGTATTATGTAAGTAAGAGGTCCTACCGACAACGTACTACTGAACACTTTTATAGTGCATGGTCTTCTTCTTCCTTGAACAATTCGATAATCCCATCCTTAAATTTGCCCCAGAAATCTTTTATACCTTTTCTGTTTTTTACTTTTTCTTCCTGAATTATTTCATCTGTTGCAACTGCCTGCTCAACCGTGTCCGCCCTCTTTAGATTTTCAGGCACTTCCACTTTAACGTGCGTTTGATCAAACTGCTTACGATTGTGCTCGTAATCGCTGTAACCCTTCAATATTAACCCGATGCAAGTGGAGTAGGTTGGTTTCGCCAATTCTTCAATATGCCCTGCAGTCAAATGTTCTGTTGGGAATCCGATCCGTGCATTCAGGCCAGTGATGTATTCTGTCAACTGTATTAAATGTTTTAACTGAGAGCCGCCACCAGTCAGCACAATGCCGCCATTGAGCATCTTATTATCGAGGCCAACTTGTTTTAAATGATAGGTCACAAAATCCATGATCTCGTTCATACGTGCCTGAATGATGTTAGCGAGATTTTTTACGCTGATCTCTTTTGCAGGCATGCCCCGCAAACCGGGAATAGTGATGAACGCATTGGCTTTTGCTTCATTCGCTAAAGCAGAACCGAACTGTACCTTCATTTGCTCTGCTTGTGTTTTTAGGACGCCTAATCCTGTTTTGATATCATTGGTAATATTTTCGCCGCCGAAAGGAATGACCGCAGTATGTTTTAATATGCCTTCATAAAAGACTGCAAGGTCAGTAGTGCCGCCGCCGATGTCCACAATTGCCACACCGGCTTCCAGATCTTCTTGTCCCATGACTGCCGCTGCTGATGCCAGTGGTTGAAGCACTAAGTCTTTTGTATGAAGCCCGCTCTTTTCAACTGCCCGGTTGATGTTGCGGATCGCATTCTTATCACCGGTAATGATGTGAAAATTTGCACCTACTTTTACCCCTCCATAACCAATCGGGTTGGGTATGTTTTGAAAATTATCAACCGTGAACTCCTGCGGTATCACATCAATTATCTGATCGCCTGCAGGTATATAGGTTTTGTATTGATCGGCGACCAGCTGATCGATTTCGCGTTGGGTGATTTCCTCGTCTGTTTGCTGGCGCACAATGTCGCCGCGGGTTTGGAGGCTTTTGATGTGGTGGCCCGCAATTCCCACATACACTTCGCTGATGCCGAGGTTCGGGTTAGATGCGTAGCAATTGTCAAGCGCCATTTTGATGGCCTTGATGGTTTCATCAATGTTCAGCACTTGGCCATGCTTTACACCATTGGAGTTGGCGCGGCCAAAGCCAAGTATCTCCAATTTTCCAAATTCATTCTTACGGCCGGCAATGGCAGCAATCTTAGTAGTCCCGATGTCCAGACCGACGATAATGGGTTGTTCGTGGTTCATAGTTTATTTGTTTTTGTTGTTTGTTTTATTGTTCAAATGTTTTTGCCTTCTAATTGCCTGTACTTGTTCTGTTATCATCGCCCTACCGCTTCCGGATATGTACAGAATTTCTCGCTCATTTCTTAATTTCTCCTGTTTGGTATTCCAGCACTATCTTCTATATCTCCGCTCCTGAAATTCCTTTCTGCACTATTATTCTCCAACGGCTTTATGTTTTTTTGTTTCACGGTATCGGCCTGCAATTGCTGGGCAGATTTTATAAGCAAAGCAATGTTCTTAGCAGCCTGCAGCGAATCAGACTTTTTCATAATGCCTCCTTTTTTTGTACCAATCACTTGACCCTCATACTGAATATCCACCCTGGCGTATTTATCAAACCCTGTTTTGCTAAGCACGTCTTTATAAAAAATAAACAGACGGTGCAATTTTTTCTCGCAGTCGTTGCCATCGCCAAATTCAATTATATGGCTCCCAACCACAGGAACCATTTCGAAGGTTCTTGCAGGAGTGATCTCAATCTGTGCTATTTCAGCTGACCAGAAAGAATCTTTCAATATGCACTGATTAATTTTCTTTATCTGTTTCATTAGTGTCCCATCGCTACCCGTCAGCTTCACTTTCTCTGCCGGGAAATCCGTAAACACCGGAAGCCTCACAGTAAATTTGTCGCTCAAAGGCAACTGCAACCCGCTGCTGTCAATATAGAAGCTGTTACCGCCAACTGTAAAAATTCTAGCGCTTGGTTCTCTCTCTGTGATGGCTACCCGTAAAATATCATTATTATCGAAAAAAACTTCAGCTTCTTTCACCCACGCATTCTTTTTCAGTTTATCCTGCATGCTAATTAAGTCGAACGAACTAATGGGTTTACCATCCGGCTTTATTGTACTGTTGTCAGAAAGCATTTTCACCACATCATTTCTGTCTACAAAAAAATGCTTCGACGGGCTGATGATCTCCACACGCAAGCCCTTGCAAGTTTTGTTGTTTCTTTTTTTGATTGCAGCCACCAGCAGCACCAGCATGCCAGCTCCCATCACACACGATAGCGCAACAAAAAGTACCTTTCTTATTTTATTTTTTAGGCTCATTCCATATTTATTTTTTCTCTGTTGCGTGCCCACCCAACGGCCCAATTTCGACCGTCAGATGGGTACTGTATGCGCAAGTAAGAACCCCTGCACATAATATGGTTTAGTTCTTTTTCTGCAAGGCATTTTTGATTCCCAAAACCATCGCATCAATGTCTCCCGCACCGGCAGTAATAATCAGCCCCTCCTTTTTCTCGTTTGCCCAATGCATCAATTCATCTTTACTCATCAAATGCTTGTTACTGTTTTTCATTTTGTCAAAAATCAATTTGCTTGATACTCCTGCAATCGGCAATTCCCTTGCAGGATAAACAGGCAAAAGCATCACCTCATCTGCCTGGTCCAGGCTTTCAGCGAATCCATCTGCAAAATCTCTTGTCCTTGAGAACAAATGGGGCTGAAAAATGACCGTGCATTTTAATGCAGGGAACAAGATTTTCGCTCCGCTTATCAATGCCCTCAACTCTTCGGGATGATGCGCATAATCGTCAATAAAGACTTGTTTCGCCTTTCTGAGGACATACTCAAACCTTCTTTTGACTCCCTTAAAATCATCTACCGCCTTTTTTATTTTTTCATTCTCTATTCCGAGCATGTGCGCTATGGTAATTGCCACAACTGCATTCTCTACGTTATGCATGCCCCCCATGTCCAACCTCACTTTGTCGATCATCCAATCTTTCATAAGCACATCAAATTCATAGCATCCATGATCCATCCTGATATTTTTTGCATAAACATCTGCCGCATCATTTTGCAGGCTATACCTTGTATGGCGATCTGCTTTTAGTTCTTTATCTTTTTGCAAACCAAATTTGCTTAGTAGCAAACCACCGGGCTTCAGCTTTCCCGAAAAATCTATGAAGGCCTGCTGCACAGCTTCTGGGGTTCCGTAGATGTCAAGATGGTCGGCATCCATCGCAGTTATCACTGCTACATCCGGGCTTAATTTCAAAAAACTTCTGTCATATTCATCTGCTTCTACCACACAAACATTCCTTTCACTGCTCCAGAAATTGCTGTTGTAATTCACCGCAAT
>DATMMJ010000052.1:0-4188 GCA_035569795.1 Puia sp.
TTCAGATCAAATTTTCTGGCAAATAATAAAGGTGATTTTTTCAAAGAATAAAAATCCCTTGTTGTCAGTATGCCCGGCCTTGCCCCACCTGATGACCAATCGATATACCGGGAGGCAGAGTTGATGACACTATCCCGCAAATGAGAGTTCATTAGGATCGTGCTTATCAGGAATTCATCAGGCGCCCAGGTGAATTTGCAAAACTTCAGTAATTTTTTGTTCCCTTTTAGAAAGCTATGGACATACTTTGTAGCGGCCATGCTGAGCGTCCAATAGGATGCACAGGGCCCTCCGTATAATGTAAAGGAGGATAGGAATGTTCTTTCTGGCATTATGCGGTTTAACAGACGCTCAATGCGTGTTTTGCCTTTAAAAGAAAAATCAGTGAAATGATATTTGGTAAACCGCAAAACTGCATGGTTCCACCAGGGAGATGGCGCAGGTTCACAGGTAATAAAAGATTTGCCTTTATGAGCAGCCAGAAAATCATCGATTTGCTGCAGTGATTTAATGGGGTAGTCCTGGCCACTCATCAGGTTTACGAAATCATATTTAATACCAGAGTGGATAATCTCTTCTAAAGAGTTCATCATGGCTTTTACAAAGCTGAAACCAGCCCAATTTACTAATACCCTATTTTTTATGAATCGCGTTCTGGGATATGCCTTTAATCTGTTAAATGCCCGGATATCTGTTTTCTTATCAATATGGATCCAGCAATCAAAATCCCCGTGACTTGTCATCGTACGCACGAGTCGTTCAACCAATTCCGGATCTTTGTAAGCAAGAATCAAATGAGCGATTTTCATCAAGGATTGTTTAAAGATTTTGGCTTTTAGTTCTTACAATTTACGGATTTAAGGAGGATAAGGAGAATGCAGCGCCCTAAACCCTGTTTGCAAAATAATATTATTATTGTTTAAATGATACAGTTGATTAATAACTATAATATGTTAATTGCTAACTACTTAAATTTTAGGTTCTTATCCTCGCATGACCTAATTTGCATATGGATAAAATGGGGATAAAAAGACAATTTAATGGGCTATTTGACTGTTTATATTTCATGCGCATAACGCTACCAGAATGATCAAAAATTTTACCACACGAATAAGGAAATTAAAGACAAATCTGAACCTTCTAAGGACCCTGAAACTTGTCTATTCCGCCGCGCGTATGTGGGCCATGTTCAGCGCGCTGCTTATCACGATCGAAAGTGCTTTGTTTTTTGTATCCCTTTACCTATTGAAATTGCTCGTGGATAAGGTCCCCGTGAATAAGGCCGGCAACGGCCACCTGATAACTCTATACATCATTGCAGCAGGCCTGGCCGGAGTGGCCTATGTCACAGTCAAAGCAATATCGAATTACGCGATGGAAGTCCAAGCAACTAACGTATCTGAATATATAGATGATAGAATCCACATGTGTGCAACGAAGCTTGATCTCTCCTTTTATGAAAGCCCAGATTATTTTGATATCCTGAAACGCGCAAAAGATGCAGGCCCTGAACGTCCGAATGCTGTTGTCACCAACCTGGTAGATATTACAAAAAACCTGATGATGCTTTTGGCAGTAGGTTTTATTCTTGTCTCTATTGACTGGTTCCTGCTGCCTTTGCTGGTACTGTTTGTTTTGCCCACGATGTTTGTCAGAATACATTTTGCGGAGAAATTGCATGAGCGCAGGGTGCAGCAAACCGCGCTTGAAAGAAAGTCCTCTTACTTAAGTTCACTGATAACTTCGGACACATCGGCAAAAGAAATCAGGTCACTCGGATTAGGAAATTATTTGAGGTCGATATATCTAAAAATAAGGCTGAGTGTGCTCTCAGGACGTTTTCAAATTAGTCGCAAGAGCACAGTCAGTGAAATCATCACAACAGGTATTGCTACGGTAGGATTTTTTTCTGCGATCGGATATATAGCTACCGGAGTCGGTCAAGGGAAAACGAGCGTTGGGGATATTGCTTTGTTTCTGATTGCCTTTCCTCAATCTTACAGCCTGATGCAAGCATTGTCCTCAGGTATTTCCAAATTATACCAGAATAGCATTTTCGTTTCCGGCGTCTTTGATCTATTTGACTTGCAACCGATCCTTACCGACATCGAGGATACCGTCCCCATTCCTACCGAAAAAAACATTGCGCTGGAAATAAAAGGAATGAGTTTTACCTATCCGCATTCAAAAGAGCCTACACTGCTGAATATCAATTTGCAAATCCCTCCAGGCAAGATCATCGCTGTTGTAGGCCTAAATGGAGCGGGTAAGACCACACTGATCAAATTATTATCTCGCCTGTATGACCCCACGGCCGGAGAGATTTGCCTCGGTGGAATTGATATAAAGCAATTTAAGATAGATCAGTACCGAAAACAGATAAGCACGGTGTTCCAGGATTTCGGACGATACAATGTGACTGTGACAGATAATATACGCTTTGGTGATATTGACGGTGTTCGGTCAGAAGATGATATCATAGAAGCGGCAAAGAATTCCGGTGCAGATGGCTATATTAAAAAACTACCAGAAGGGTACCATACGATGATGGGGCGCATTTTTGAAGATGGCCAAGAAGTGAGTATTGGCCAATGGCAAAAGCTTGCCATTGCGAGGGCACTGTATAGCCCAGCGCGTTTTCTCATTTTAGATGAAGCAACGAGTGCGCTCGATGCCTTGGCAGAGAGAGAATTATTTCAAGCTTTCCGTCAAAAAATCGGTAACCGGGCAGCTTTAATAATCAGCCACAGAGTTTCTGCGGTAGAGCATGCAGATTTCATCTATGTCCTCTCCGAAGGACAGATAAAACAATCTGGGACACACGAAGAGTTGCTCATGATGGAAGGGGATTATGTACGTCTGTTCAAAAAAAATGAAAATATTCCAGAAAAGTCAAATTCCGTATAGTTGCAGAAACCTATACCCGATAGCATATTGATCGTTAGCACCTGCAATCTTGACTGGGGTGGTAGCGAAGAGCTATGGGCCAAAACAGCTCCATTGCTTCAGGTCAAAGGCTTTCAGATAATTGTCTATAAATCAAAAATCAACCGTTCCCATCCGGAATTTATTAGACTGGCCAGCCAGGGTGTGATACTGAAAGATTGGTATTCCACTTTTAGTCTTTTCAGTAGGTTTTGTAAAAAAATAACCAGAGCATTTAATACATTTTACAAACGGCCGGATTCTGAAGCTATCAACAAAGATCACACCGATCAAGCATTTATAAAAACCATAAGAAAACATCGGCCCCGCCTGGTAATCGTCTCCCAGGGAATTAATTTTGATGGGCTGCATCACGCCTTTCAATGTTTGTCAGAGAATATTCCTTATGTAGTAGTCTCGCAAAAAGCAGTTGATTTTTACTGGCCCAGTTCAAAAGAGAGATCATTTATGTTGCGAGCGCTTCAGCATGCCAGAAGATGTTTTTTTGTCTCACGGCATAACCTAAGGCTCACTGAAGAACAATTCGGGACGAGATTGGTCAACAGTACCGTAATATTTAATCCGCTAAAAATCTCTGGTAAAATTCCTTACCCCGCTGTCAGTTCCGGCTACAGGATAGCATGTGTCGCGCGGTTATTCTTGCTTGATAAAGGCCAGGATATACTACTTCGCATTTTATCTGAGCAAAAATGGAAAGAGCGGCACTTAAAGATCTCATTTATCGGCACGGGTGATGATTATGAAGGCCTGCGTGCTATGGCTAAGCTTTTAGATATTTCCAACGTGGAATTTTCGGGTCAGTCAAACAATATGGTAGAGATTTGGGAAACCCATCATGCGCTCATACTTCCGTCACGAAGCGAAGGTTTATCGCTTGCACTAGTTGAAGCGATGGCGGCCGGTAGGCCGGTAATTGTAACCAGTGCGGGAGGAAGCGGGGAATTGGTGGACGATGGTATTACCGGATTTGTCGGACAAAGTAATGAGTTATCTTTCGGTGGTGCGATGGAAAGAGCTTGGAACAATCGGGATGACTGGAAAGCCATGGGCGAGAGAGCTTCGGAGTCGATTGCTCGGATAGTGCCAATATCCCCTGAAAACGATTTTGCTACCCAAATCAATAATATCATTAATGAGCGCTAAAGAACTGGTTTCTGTAATAATACCTACTTATAACAGAGCAGACAAAATTCGTTCCGCTGTGGAAAGTGCAATCACCCAGAGCTATGCTCCACTTGAGAT
>DATMMJ010000053.1:0-2318 GCA_035569795.1 Puia sp.
TTGCATTCCCTCCAAATTTATTCCCTATATAATCAGTATCACAACCTTCCATGGTCCTCAACGAAACCATGATGTATTCATTCACCATCTGAGTTGGGGTTAACAGTTCTTTTTCATATTGGAGGTTGCCTTGCTGAAGGGATTGAATGTAAAGATTATTATTGGCAACGTTCCATCGCCTTTCTACGCCGTTATAAGAATGAGCAGAAGGCCCAAGGCCCAGATACTTTTTACCTTGCCAGTAAGATGAATTATGACGGCTTTTTTTCCCTGGTTTAGCAAAATTGGATATTTCATAATGGTCAAACCCTAAAAAAGTCAAATAGTCAATAAGCATTAAAAATTGCTCCGCCTGCTGCTCAGTATTGATGTCCACAGCTTTTTTCTGGGCTATTAATTTATGTAGAGGCGTTTTTGGCTCTACAGTCAAGGCATAGCAGGAGAGATGCGGTATATCAAATCCAGTCGCCAGCTCTAAATTTCGTTTCCAATGCTCAGTGGATAGAGTGGGTGTACCGTAAATAAGATCGATGTTAATATTAGTGAAACCTTCGGCCATCGCGGCTTCTATGCTTCTAATGGATTGCTGTGCGTTATGCGCCCGGTTCATCCAGAGGAGGTCCTGGTCATAGAATGACTGAATACCTATACTGAGGCGGTTAATGCCCGCAGCTCCCCAGTGGTTCAATTTTTCGTTTGTAACATCATCTGGGTTTGCTTCAAATGTAATTTCTGCATTATCTTCTATTGCAAAGGCAACGCGAAGCCTGTCCATTATTCTTTTTAGGTCATCAAATTTTAATAAAGAGGGTGTTCCACCCCCGAAATAAACGGTCTCCACAGTCTCGGCGCCTAAATATTCTTTCTGAATGAGCATTTCTTTCAATAAAGCCGATACAAAATCGTTTTTATGAACCTGAGAGGTGGAGAAATGGAAATTGCAATAGTTGCAGGCTTGCTTGCAAAAAGGGATATGAAGGTAAATACCTGCCATAAGGATTTAAGTAATTTTATAGAATATATGCCCGTAAATTATCTGCTTAATAAATGGCAAAATTAAGGTTATACTGCTGCTTGATTTTTTTGATTTGCTGTTTCAGAGGATATGGTCAATATCAACTAAAAGTGATACCTGTTGACAAAGATTCCCTATTCCTTTCTAAAACAATCCCGTTGCACGCTACTTTCAAGGACAAAAGTACCTGTCTGGCCTATATTGATGGTATCCCTGCTTTGTTGAGGGCAAAGGGTTATATCAATGCATCACTTGATAGTATTTATGCGGATTCTCTCCATGCGTTTGTAGCTTTATATGCAGGTGAAACCTTTAAATGGTCCCGTATCAAAACAAAAAGCGCAGACGCCACTGTACTGGATGCCACAGGCTGGAATGAAAAAAATTATTCCGGCAAGCCGCTTAATTACCCGCAACTCCAAAATTCGCAGCGCCTGTTGCTAAATTATATGGAGAACAATGGTTACCCTTTTGCGAAAATATCATTGGACAGTATTGCGATAAGGAATAATGAACTAATAGGCGTTTTAAAAATTGATAGGGGGCCATTATACAAAATTGATAGTATTCGCATATACGGAAATGCTAAGATTTCGAATGATTTCCTCCAGCATTATCTCAATCTTCCCAATGGGTCCATTTATAAGAAAGAAAAGCTGCAAACAATAAGCAAGAGGCTATTAGAGCTTCCCTATGTTCAGGAACAACAGCCCTGGAAGTTAGTGCTGCTGGGAACAGGCTCCGTACTAGATTTATATCTTAAACCTAAAAAAAGCAGCCAGATCGATGCGCTAATCGGTTTTTTACCGTCTAATTCGAATGGGACAACCACTTCGGCAAAATTGTTGGTCACCGGCCAAGCAACCATCAATTTGAAAAATTCCTTGGGCAATGGTGAAAGCCTCAGCCTTAACTGGCAGCAGGTTCAGCCAAAATCTCCCAAATTGGATTTATCCTTTACGCAGCCCTATTTGTTCAAATCGCCATTTGGAATCCAGACCTCATTTAGTTTGTACAAAAGAGATTCATCTTATATCAACATTAATTTCTTGGTTGGGGCGCAATATTTTGCATCAGCAACGCAAACAAGCACAGTCTTCATCCAAATAACATCTTCCAATCTGTTGAACCTGGACACTACTCAAGTAATTGCTTCACACAAACTCCCTGATTCATTAGCTGACGTGAGTTCGGTGAGCATTGGCCTGAATTATGAATTCAATAACACAAACTACCGGTTTAACCCCCGTCGGGGCAACGAGTTTCAATTCCAAGGCAGCATTGGCACAAAAAAAATTAAAAA
>DATMMJ010000054.1:0-2470 GCA_035569795.1 Puia sp.
AGCTGTTCCTCGGTCCAAATTAAACTGATAGCTGTGGAAACACAGCGGCTCATGACCTGATCGCTCACGGAAAAGGAGGTTTGCCTGATCTTTTGCAAAGCCTCGTTTTGTGGGTCATTAAGTGTATTTAAGGTCGCACCGTTTTTCAAATGGTCCCACTTGCGGATATAATGCCAGTTATTATCAAACCAATAAAAATTGCCCGCTAAAATATTCTGATGCATTAACTCTGTAACAAGAGCCCTCGTCAATTCTTCGGTTGGCATAAACCAGCTGAGGAAAGTACAGCTGTCGCCGGAGGGATCAGGTATCTTGCGGAAAGAAATTTCAGGTACTTCGGATAAAATATTTTTTAATTCCTGATGATTTTTTCTTTGAATTTTCAAAAACTCGTCCAGCTTGCGAATCTGAGCCAGGCCTACGGCCGCATGCAATTCAGAAATCCGGAAATTGTATCCAACAAAAGGATGCAGGTCTGCGCCGCGGTCTATGCCTTTGTGGTCGTGACCATGGTCGCTATAGCCATCACTTTTTCTAAAGATATCTTCATTACTGGTCATCACCACGCCTCCTTCCCCGCAGGTGATTGTTTTTACAAAGTCAAAAGAAAAAGTACCCGCATGACCTAAAGTCCCGAGATATTTTGTTTTGTATGTACTGCCAATGCTCTGGCATGCATCTTCCAGCAAAAGCAGGTCATGCTCTTTGCAAATTTTGAGCAGTGCATCCAGATCGGCCATGCTGCCGCACATATGCACGGCCATGATGCATTTTGTTTTTGGCGTGATTGCCTTTATAACTGCACCAGGATCTAGGGTAAGCGTGTCATCAATATCAACCAAAACAGGAACGGCGCCCACGCTAATCACCGCTTCAAAGCTGGCAACAAAGGTGAACGCAGGCATAATCACTTCATCGCCTGCTCCAACGCCAAGAGAGGCCAGCGCAGTAGTAAGCGCTGCCGTGCCGCTGGAAACAAGCTGGGCAAATTTGCATCCGAATTTTTTGCAAATGGCCTCTTCTAATAGTTTAGATTTCCAGATGTCTTTGCGGGGGCCATCGAACCCATAACGCATAAGGATACCCGTTTGCAACACATCATTGACCTCTTTGCGTTCTTCTTCTCCAAATAATTCAAAGCCTGGCATAGTACTTAAAAGTTTATATTAAAGGACTAGTATTTATCAAAGTTAGAAAAAATGGCAATAGAACTGCTTACTCCATTGCCCGGGGCGGCGCAAAACTGAACATCTTCACGGGCCTGCTTTCGTTATTGGTTCTGCTGACCGTGGTAACAAAATAAGAAAAATGGCCCGCAGATTGGAACGAGTCGACTTTCAAGATAAATTTTGAATCCGGACCAAATGGGACAAATTGAAAAACATCATTTGAATCATTTGTGAAACTGGGGCCTAAGGTCCTGTAGACCGCAAATCCTTTTATGTCCTCATCTGCCAAGGCTTTTTGCAAAGATGTCGTTAGCACAGAATCCTGTTTATTATACCTGCTCCGGACAATGGGGTCATGCAATTTTGTGGTATCGATCCAATCCATCGGCGGTATCAGTGCAGGGTATTTAAAATAATTATTTTGCAGGCTGTCATTCCAGCCATTGGGGTTTTTTTCGAAAGATTTGCTACTGAAAAAAATCATTCCCTGCACATTAGCTGTTTTTCTTAGCTCGATAATCTGTCTAGGCAACAAAGTTTTGTCACGCCATGCCGGGTTGCTGTTTGCTTTATACATCCCAAGGCCTATATAGCAATGCCTGCCATAAGTGTGCTTGCCCCACCAATCAAGCAATACTTCATAGGGAGCAGCCCGGTGACCAAACTCAAAGTATAATTGCGGTGCTACATAGTCAATCCAGCCATTTTTTAGCCACAGCACGATGTCTGCATAAAGATCATCATAATTTGTCTGGCCTGCTTTTGTATTGCTTCCAATAGAATCTTTATCGATGTTGCGCCATACGCTAAATGGGCTGATGCCAAACCTGCAATATTTTTTTTCCTGTTTGATGGCTGTGCCAAGCATCACAATAATAGAATCGGTATTGCTTCTTCTCCAATCTTCTTTGTTCATGCCGTTGCCATATTTGAAATAGGAAGAATAATCAGGGAATTCCTTCCCGGTAATACGATAAGGATAGAAGTAATCATCAAAATGAATGGCATCCACGTCATAGCGCCTTACTATATCGCGGATTACATTAGTTACATACAGTTGCACGTCTTTATTCCCCGGGTCAAAATATTTGGTATCCCCGTATGTCAGAAACCATTCAGGATGCACTCTTGTAATATGTGCTGGCGAAATGGAAGATACACCTACCCTGAACACGGCACGGTACGGGTTGCACCAGGCATGAAACTCCATGCCACGTTTATGCGTTTCAGTTATCATAAATTCAAGGGGGTCGTAATAGGGAGCGGGGGGCTGCCCCTGTTTTCCGGTGAGCCATTCGCTC
>DATMMJ010000055.1:0-2772 GCA_035569795.1 Puia sp.
TTTTCAGGGGTTCCGTAGTATCCTTGAAGTAAAACCCCACTGCAACTTAAGCGCAAATTCGCAAGTGTTGTCTTGTAAAGTTTGATTCCAGATGTGTCACCATTGTAAACCGCAGTGTTATCTGAAACATCTAAAATATTCCCGTCAACATGTATGAATTCACAATTATAAATCCTCAGCCCGTAAAGATTACCGCTCGTTTCAAAAGCATTTTTGTTGAATGAGTTAAATTGTATTCCGTAAAAATTTTTTTTTGCGCCTGTGCCTGATATGACAACGTTCTTAAGAGCACTTAAGGAAACAGTCCCCTTAAAGACAACAAGAGCGCCATTATTAATGATGCTGACATTATGTAAATTCGAAAATTCAGCACCACTGTAACTACCTGGAGTAATTGCAAGGACATCGCCCGCTACCAATCCACCCATAGATATTTTTGAAATATACCCGGTTCCATTGCCGATGACTACGGTTTTAGCGCTTGTACTTGAAATATAAAAAACAGCAAAAAAAAGAGTGGGAGACAGGTAACGCCGAAAAGAGCATGAAGTCATCGGTTTTATTTTTTGATAACTGACAAGAAATATTTTGTCGAAATTGATAAAATTAATGCAGGAAAAAAAGTCCCGTTTATTCTGCCAAAAGAAGGTGTTTTCTATTATAAGGTGCATTTTTATGGTTTTGCATTTTAACCTATATTTGCAGCCCCAAATGGCCCCGTAGCTCAACTGAATAGAGTATCTGACTACGGATCAGAAGGTTATAGGTTTGAATCCTATCGGGGTCACCGCACAAGACAAGGGAGATATTTTACTCTTTTGTCTTTTTTTATTTTCTCTGAAACCTTTGTCCAGTGTGTGTACTAGTATGGCAGCTTCGTTAACACGAGCGGTTCGAATTAAAAATCCGTCAAAAGTCAATTTTTTCACTGCGTTCGACATTCATTTTCCCATTAGAGTGGACTGCATATCGTAGATCGAGCGGGTCGAATAAATCTTGGTGTATGAAGAGCTCAACTTCACAGAGATTGCTTGGAAGATGGGCGAAAGCAGTGTTGCCCATCTATCCAACCAGTTCAAAAAAATGACCAGCTGACCCCCGTTTTCTTCAAAAATAAATTGAAAAAGCACGGCACATCGGAAGGTACCTCAAAGCTGGCTGCTCATAAAAAACATGTTTTAAATTTTACCTACTGACGCTCCATGCATATTTGGGAACTATGAATTATGTAAACTTTTCCAAACATTCTGTAACTTTTTGGGAACGAAGAAATATAATTTTATCATACGTGATTTAGAAGGCTTTATGATATAAGGCTTCTCTTTACTGATTACATGATACCAAAAATTGCTGCATGAATACTATCGAGGCATGCTTTGAATTCAGCGACGACGCGGTATCAGCCACATCAAAATATTATTGGGACATGTCCATCTTAGCTAAAGTCGAGACGATAAAATGTTTCCTTGCGGCCCTAATACAAAAACACTGGCTTTCTGGCAAAATAACCGTAAAGATATAAGAAGATATCCTTTTAGTTGATTATGATGCCTCACAAAAAATGTGAAACTCTCTCAGGAAGCTAGCTTAGCAAAAGATGCTATGTTTTCGAGAAGAGAGCGCCGAAGAAATGATAAAAGGTAGATACCAAACCAAAACTTTATGTATGTACTGGAAAAAAGCTAATGGAACAGATTTTAAGCGGGCTGTAGAAGCTTATTACAATTGCTGCAAAATGCAAGGAGCTGTCCCGATAAAACCAGTCGAGCAATTTTCGGAGATTAGCGACAGCCACATCATTTTGCGCAACCAGTTCATCCTGATCGCGAAGATATTCTTTGTGGGAACCTTACAGCCATACGAAAGCAAAAGAGCTGTATCTCCCTCTGGCAGCAATGTATTTAAGCTGCAATAAAAAAGAACTGAAAGCGCTCTTCCAAAGTCCGGGTGCTCTTCTTATTTTGCATGCAGGGTAAAAGTTACGAGCGCATTCACATGACCATATCGATAAGTCCAGCGGTTGTTCGATGGCCTGCGGCTCCACATTTAATTTGCGCAAAGTATTTACCTATCTATCATCTTCAGTCCGGGTTGGACTTCTTAATTTGACTGTGGTTCTTATCTTCAACTTTTGTATTTTTCCTTGAGCCATCATCGAATAACACCCAGTCCTTTCAGAACACCCCGGTCATAATATTTCAAAGGCGCAGAAACAAATATTAAGCTTGGATATAATGAAGTGGCTTTATGCCTTGGTTACACTTATACGGATACAAAAGTTTACAACAATGGCTCTATCATTCAATACCCGCTTATTCCAATGCGTCGCCTCAACTCAACTTTAGTTTACCAAGCAGAAGGCAAATGGAAATTCTACTCGGAGCTTTATTATTTCAGCAAACAAATATTGAGTGACGGAAGCGAAGCCAGGGATAATTGGCTTGCCGGTTTGGTTATAGAAAAGCGGTGGAAAAAATTTTCATCGTATTTAAATTTTGAGAACTTCGGCAATGCGAGGCAAACTAAGTTGGCGAGCATTTGCACTGATACTCTAACTGACCGGATCTTAAAAAAATACATATGTTTTATTAGATGGTTTTACACTCATTGGGGGGATTGAATTAAAGCTATAAGGCTCCGAATAAATAATCGATTTATCATCAAGTAACGGACAGTTTTAATCCCGTCCCCCCCTCCAAAGGAGGCAGATAATGTCGAATCTGTTAATAACATTTATAATTACTTCAAAATCAAATATTTATAAATTAAAAA
>DATMMJ010000056.1:0-6609 GCA_035569795.1 Puia sp.
ACAGGTTCCCGCCGGATACAGCAATCCCACCATTTTGAAGCACATTGCCTATTACTGAAAAATTTTCAGCATCCATTGAATGTTCTACTTCAAAATGTTTATTCAGGCCGGCATCCGCTATCTGCCAATTCAGGTTTATCCGTGCGCCGTCAATTTCTCCGGTAAACGATAACCAGTTGAGTGGAAGAGTAACTGCATTCGAATAATTATAGAGATTTGTAACCTCAGCACTGCTCAGCACCCGGTTGTAAAAAATAATATCATCAAGAGCACCCGTGTAATTTGAGCCGGAGCAATTGTTTCTTCCTAGCCCGATGATTGCCGGAGAATTGAGTGGGCCTGTGTTCAGGCCGTTTGTTGTTGCCACCTGCGAACCATCCACATATAACACACTTACACCGGCGCTTTCATCACGGGTAGCCGTTATAAAATGCCAATTGCCGTCATTATAATTGGAAGCAGATATTATTGTTATGTCAGGATTACCTATGCCAAAAGCTATTTTGCCGGTATTCATCAGGGCCGTTCCCCAATCATTAACCTGACCACAGACCTCAGCATCTACTAAACTTTGGCCCTGGTACCACTCCGTGCCGTTCGCAGCAGACATGGTTGTATTTATCCAGAAACCCAGACTGAAATTATCCATTACCACAACAGGCAGCGTTCCGGTAGAACTCCCCGAAGTTAACTGGATAGCCCTATTGGTTACGGCAAACCGATTTGAAGTGGCTGTCGTAGAAGTTAGAGAGCCAGTATAATTATTGCCACTTATATCGTTGGCATTATTATTATCCAATTGATATTCCGCAACGAATCCTGCAGGTTTTTGTGCAGAAAGAAAATAGGGGGATAACAGAAATAGCAAAGAGGGGTAAATAATCCTTTTCATAGGTAACGGCTTTGGGCATCATAACGACTCGGGGATACTTTAAATTGTGATAAAAGTCAATAAGAGTTGGTTTAAAATATTTGTATCGCTTACCATTTTTTAACTAGGGAGCGTTGGGTAGCCGCGGTTCGAACTTTATGCTTACAGATTTAAAGAGCATATACAAGTTGTGATCTTTCATGAAAACCAATAAATCTAATGCAACACGGCTCACGCGCATGCCTACCTAAACACGAGCAAGTGAAAAGAATTCTCCTGTTTATAAATCGCATAAACTAGTATAATCACATATAATTAAATTGATCAGGTGCCTGTCGGAAGCTGCAAGTAGGAACAGATTGAAAAACATATGTCACGACCAAAAGGAATTATAAATTGTTTGCAGCACGCACAAAGGTGGAAATATCATGAAAGTCTTTCACATTTTCGACGATTAATTGCAGTAGCTGTTTATCATTTTCAAAAAATTTTCTCAACTGCGATTTGTAACTGTTGATCAATGAACCGCCTCTTGTGATGGAAACAGTTTGTTTGGCTTCGTCTTCCAGCACATAAACTTCCGAGACTGACCCCATTGATCCTTTAGCTAAATCCGAGGAATTATAGGTATAATAATAGTATTCATTTATCTTTTTCCCGAGGTTTAATGGCCACACAAAAACGGTCTTGTCTTCGTCATCCACCACTTTGGAAACATAGTTGTATTTTTTTGATTGGTACGTGAAGCCATACCCACCTATTTCTTTGGGCTTTAGCGTAATCTTTTTGTTAGTACTGTCCAAAATAACCACCTTGGAAAAAAGCTCCAATTCGTTGAACCGACCTAAGTTATACGGCATCCTTATTTTGCGGTTAACAGTGTCCCCTTTCTTTGAGATGATATAGCCGTTGACATATTCATCTTTAGCCATGGAACCTAAACTGAAAACTAATAGCGCTACGGCGCAAGGTATGCTAGATTTCATGTCATATAGTTTGAAAACCATTCGGCTAAAATACTAAAGATTAAACAGCTCAGTAATTACTCTAAGGACCAAATAACGTAGGCTTAACTAAAGTCCTCGAAAGAATCTGCATAAATTTACGTTAGGTATTCAAGCCATAATGAAAAAGGGGCAATGTTATTTCTTCAGATTGCTATTTTCAACTTTCATGCGCAAATTGTGTCCCACCACATTTGGACCTTGGATATCAGGTTTCCTTAATTGTTTTGGATCCATTACTTTTTCCTGATATGAGAAATCACCTGTTAAACCTTGAACTAAAAAGACAACTAATGAAAAAATTATTTTTACTCCTGCTCGTAGAAAGCTATTTCTCTACGGCGATTATAAAAGCGCAGCCTGAATGCAGTGGTGTATATTTAACTGCAAATGATTATACGGTGGGTAAATTACGCTACGCGTGCGCTACAAGGAGCACCTCCAAGGGATCTTATTATGATTTGCTAGCAAGAAGCCATTTTTTTATTATCCAACAAGACTATGCCTGGCAGCGGATCGACAAACAGGATGTGTTCGCCATAAAAGGCTGCGAAGGAGAAATAGTAAGGATCTTCCAGGGCATAAATTTTTATTTATTGAACCCGGGTGAAGATATTCCCATTTACAAAGCAATCTTGAATCCCGTTAGCAAAGGAAATATTATTAGAGTGAAATATTGTTTTAGTAAAAGCCCCGTATCTGAGATTCTGGATCTTACAATTGAAAACCTAAAGTCTGCATTCCCAGATAACGCTCATTTTAGCGATGCAATAGACGCACATTTCAAAGATGACAGCGATTTATACGTATATAACAACATGATCAAATCTTTTGAATTGAACAGGGTGTACAACGGCTGTAAATAGCAGAAGCTTTTGGCCAGGGTCTTTCCGCCATTTTAAAATGGCAATCGCGCTGCGGATTCTTATGATTTCGCGTTTTTCCCAAGGTTTCAATAACGCTTTATCAGTTGGTTTAAGGCTAGCGTTCTGCCTGGAGCATGCATTTGAAAAAACCCTCTCCAGGGATTTATAAGATGCTGCAGTGTGCATGCTTGTTAGTCACACAGAATACTATGAAAAAGTACTATCTTCATAAGCCTGTAACTGGCTCTTATCAAAAAAAAATGGTGGTAATGATTTTGTAATACACCAAACAAAAAAATACGAATATGAAAATTGGATCTATGGGGTTATTCCTGCTCTTTTCAGCGCCTGCCTTTGCACAATTAACTGTGACCGAAAAATTTCAAAAGATTGGTACTGTGCAGGATGCTCAACAATATATTGATGCCAATGCGACCCTCAAACCAGCGTTGCTTCACCTGTCTTACGGGAAAGACACGACACTAATTGAAAAGAGGCTGTTGAGACAAACCAAGGGCGATATCTTTTCGGTAGGTTACGTTACCTATAAAGTATTAGAGGCTTCCGAAACAGTTTCCTACCGAGCAAACTATGTCTTTTTGGACGGAGCATCCTTATCTGTGACCCAGATTGACAGTCTCAAAAAACTTATAGTACAAAAGGCCTCCGCGGGGGCTCCACTTGATCAACTGAGCGACCAATATACCATGGATGGGAACAACACCCATGGCGACACAGGCTGGTTTTTTGGAGAAGAAATGATGCCCAAAGAGTTCCAGGACGCGGTCAAAAATCATAAGACCGGCGACATCTTTTTCGTAGATGTATCAGACCGGCAATGGCATTATATCGTCAAAAAAACCTACGACGATCAGTTAAAAAAAACGATAACTGTTTTGCGATCTAATGGAAGGTAATGCAAAGCTATTTTCATGATTGTCGCTATGGTTACTTCTCTCCCCTAGTCTTTTGCATTGCCCATGGATAGCGTTGGGTAAGTGGAACTGAACGCATCGCCAAAGCGACCAAGTACACCTAATAACAAAATTTACTTTCAGGAACTCTGGGGGAGGACAACTGCAGGCAGCTATTATTGCTGATCCACTTCTTCAGCTTCAGGTAAGTCAAGGTCTTCGCCAAAACGGTCAGTTAATAAGTTCCCTTCGTTTAACGGGTCCCCTTCATTATCATTTTTATCCAGAGAAATAATGTTTATATCTTTTTCATCCACATCTCCGGGAGTTTGGCTAGCGCAGGCGTGTAGTAACGAGCGTTCGTTTTCGCTGAGATCTGATTCCAATCTCTCCTGATCAAATATCCCCACGCCTTCATCGCCATCGGAAGCAATTGTGATATCCACAAATTCTTTGAACAAGGGAACTTTTATATACTCCTGGCCAGGGATATCTTCCACATCTGGCAACTGGATAATGGTATGCTCTTGTTGTAAGTGAAGCCTGTCATTTTCATTTTCCGGCAAATCGGACGCATCTTTCATAATGTTTAAAGATAAATAATAATACAGCTTTGCGGGAATTTATTTGATATCGCTTGTCCCTTGATTGTCAAAAAAAAAAGGTTGATTTTTGCAGGAAAAATTGTTGTTTTCTTATACCGCTCATTGGGGTTGCTGAAAAAAACAAGGGCATCAATAGCTGAAGTTTTTTATTTTTGAAAACTTCGAACCGTTAAATGCCCTTTGTCTCGTGCCCTCGGGGGCGAACGCGATCAAGAGTAAAAATTAAAGAACTGCCGCGTGATGGACTTTGCATCGTCCATGAAGGTTCACCCTGGCAGGTTCAGTCTTGACTATGCTTTAAAGACTCCCCCAGGCGTGCGCCTGGCAGTGACGCAAACAACCTAGCTCTCGTTGAGTTAATGGGAGGCGTTAGCGGTTTCCGGTATTTTTCTTTCTGGCCGTCCTTTACCTTCAGTTATTAGTTTATATAAAGAGTCCTTCACATATTGGCCCCATCCTTTTACGCAATCGTTATAGCATTGTATATCGGGTAGTAAACCCAGGTGTGTAAATTTAATTTCGGTTGCACTGTTTTCACTTGAAATTTCAAAAATGACTTTAGTACCCTTCCATTCTTTTTTATCTGAGAGCCAGTGTAGGTTACAGTCAGTTACAAGCCATACCATTTTTTTTACCGGGATAACCTCTATTACTTTAAAATCTACAAAGGTTTCTCCAAAATTGACGGTGAAAATGTCATTTAAGTTTTCTGAGTCGCCTGCTACATTTTCTGTCCACCATCCAGAAACACGACTGATACATTTAAATGCTTCTTTGGCGGTGGAATTGACCACGATGGTTGAGGTATAATCTTGCTTTTTCATTTTGTTTAATTTTTAATTGTTTAATTTATTGTTCAATTTATTGTTTAGAAGAGATTCCAATTTTTCCAGTTTTGAATTCCAGAATTTATCAAAGTAATTTATCCACTCCTGCAAATCGTTAAAACCATCTTGTCTCAGTATGCAATATCGTTCTCTGCCAATGTCCTGAATCGAAATAAACTCCGCCGTGCAAAGTATCTTTATATGTTTTGAAACAGCTGGTCTGCTCATTTCAAAATTGCCTGCCAGCTCGCTTATCGTCAAACTGTCTTTTGAAAGTAGTTTCAATATTTGCCTCCTGCTTGGGTCAGCAATTACCTGGAACGCATCAAGGGTTTGTTGTGCCATGTTTTGAAGCATTTATAAGTTCAGAGATTTTTTGTATGTTTTTAAACCAACCATCACCGGTAATGGAATACATAGTATAGTTTTCTATTTCTTTAAAGCCACTATGTTCCAAAGAGAGTTCTGTGCCTTTATCTTTGGGATGCAACTGCCAAACAACTACAGAATCAAGGGTGATCTTGCCTTGTCCAGGGCCACATTTCCAAGAATAGGAAAGTTTTTTAAAAGGAGTTATCTCCAGCACTTTACAATATACAATACCGTCGAAATCGATTTGTGGCATCGGTTTTATCCTGAATTCAAAATCGTAGCCAATGATTGGTAAAAAATCATTGGGCATCAGCCATTGCTGCATCAGTTCGGCTTTGGTTAAATATTCCCAGACCACCTCTGCAGAGTGCGGGAAGAAAAATTTGTGATGAATGCTCTTTGTCATAATAGGTAACTTTTAAGTTACTCAAATATATAGGTAACTTTTGAGTTACCCAAATTTATTTTCAAGAAAAATTTAGTTAACCGTGGATTTATGTTCCGTCTCGTATACCCAAGAGACGTCCTGCGTAGGAGAATTTGTCGTCATCCTGGTTGCAAACTGGCTATAGGAGCAGTTTTTGCGTAAAAGGATCCTGTAGACTCTTTGAGATAGGAAAAGTCCGGGCGCTAATAAAATGGCTCATTTAAGAACAATCAGTTTTTGAATCAAAAAGCCTGTCGCAAAACTACTGAGTACTTGAACGGATCTTGAAGAAACGGCTGATAATCCTGAAATTGATTCAAAAAAAAGGAACTTCGCTTTTTTTTGTCGTTGCACAAGGGTTCTTCGAATCAAACCCCATAATTTCTTCAAATCTTTTTTTCGGGGTCTTTTCGTGCATTCATATCTGTTAAAATACTTTCACCAATCGAGTAGGCTGCCCAATAATCTGGCAGCCTACCAATGTGTGGCACATTCAGTTTTATTATAGCGGCCTGGTATCAGTAACTTTTGAGCGCTTGCAAGCGGGACTGCACGGGGAAATAATCAGACCAAAAATCAAATCTGATATATAATTAAGATGCCCTGGCATTCATTTGCCGGATAAAGTCCAATGCCTTTTGAGAATGCTCCGCTCCCTTAGTAAATCGATTGAAAGTAAAAACAACCCGTCCGCGCAAATCAACAACAAAAGTTTCTCTCCCC
>DATMMJ010000057.1:0-3694 GCA_035569795.1 Puia sp.
ACAGCTTTTATGTTAATCAACAGAAGAAACTTTTTAAAAAGCAGTTCCCTTGCAGGGTTATCCATATCAGGTGTAACCATGCCATCGATTGCGGCAGGCAGCAGTGCAAATGGGAATAAAAAATTTGAGGATGCTTTTGAACTGCAGGAAGCCACCATTGACTGGCTGCAGCAAAAAATGCGAAGCGGGCAATATACTTCCGTTGATATAACAAATAAGTATTTAAAAAGAATAGGCCAGCTTGATAAAAAAGGCCCCAAATTGAATAGCGTAATTGAACTAAACCCTGATGCATTGACCATAGCTGCCAGTTTGGATAATGAGAGAAGACAAGGCAAATTGCGGGGGCCTTTGCACGGCATACCGGTTTTAATAAAAGATAATATTGATACGGGCGATGCTATGATGACTACTGCAGGATCACTTGCTTTGATTGGTAATAAAGCTTCGCAAGATGCTTTTATTATAAAAAAATTGCGTGAAGCAGGAGCAGTGCTGCTTGGCAAAACCAATCTCAGTGAGTTCGCCAATTTCAGGTCTGAGCGCTCGACAAGCGGATGGAGCGGCAGAGGAGGCCAAACCAAATGTCCGTATATGCTTGACCGTAACCCTTCAGGTTCCAGTGCAGGTTCCGGTGCGGCTGTCGCCGCAAATCTTTGCGCTCTAGCTATCGGCACAGAAACCGACGGTTCGGTTGTTTCACCTGCATCGGTGAATGGCATTGTCGGAATTAAGCCTACGGTTGGTTTATGGTCTCGGAGCGGTATCATCCCCATCTCCAAAACACAGGACACAGCAGGCCCAATGGCAAGAACTGTAAAAGATGCTGCCATCCTGCTTTCTGCATTGACTGGCGTTGACTCGTCTGACTATGCAACCGAACAAAGCCAAGGCAAAGCAAAAAGTGATTATGCACAATTTCTTGATGTCAATGGACTCAAAGGAAAGAAAATTGGTATTGAAAAATCTTTTCTTAAAGGGCATGAAGGTGTAGTTGCACTTTATAAAAATGCGATCAGCCTGATGAAACAAAGGGGAGCCGAGTTGGTCGAGATTGAACTGGTAAAATCTTTGGAAGATCCAACGCATGCTGAATTTAAAGTACTGCAATATGAATTTAAAGATGGCCTGAATAAATATTTGTCTAAATCAAATGCTAAAGTGAAATCGCTCGGTGAGGTGATCGCTTTTAACAAGCAGCACGAGGACAAATCAATGCCCTATTTTAAGCAGGAAACCTTGGAAAGCAGCGAAGCGGTGAATGGACTGGATGATAAAAATTACGTGGATGCATTGGAAAAATCTCTCACCGGGGCACGGAAAATAATCGATGACCTGATAAAACAATACGAGTTGGATGCTATTGCCGGGACTACCAACGGGCTTGCGTGTTGTATTGATCTGGCCAATGGGGATTACGATACTGGTTTTTCTTTTTCCACTCCGGCTGCGAGAGCTGGTTACCCGCATATTACGGTGCCCATGGGATTTGTGAATGAATTGCCGATTGGCCTATCTTTTTTTGGCAGCGCTTTTTCAGAAGCAGGATTGATAACCATGGCATACTCGTTTGAACAAGCTTCTTTAAGCAGGAAACCGCCAAAATTTTTATCACCATTTGATTTATACTAAACCAAGATCAAAGATTTTTTAGCGTGCGATTTAGTGTGTGGATGCACCCTTGGCTTCAGGTGCCCAGGCTTTTGATTGCTCTATCCAGCCAAATATAGTACGCTTGGCTAAAATCCTATATGCCCCCTCACTCCAAATACATGGACGGGGCCTCCTCTGTCTTTATTGTATCCGGGGTTTTTCACAAACTGATAATCGATGGTGAGCCAAAACGCACTAAAGAGGCGCGCATCGTAATATGTTTCTATGATAGCTTCGTGGCCGTAGTTCAGATTGCCATCACCTATGATGAAACCATAGCCGCCTGCTTTTAAAAAGGCCTGATGACCTGCAGAAATACCATTAACCACGAGCGCCAGTCCGAACACATCATTTTTTCTTTTCCAACTTGTTCCTTTTAAGGACAATCCTGCATGAACGGTTTGGTCAATTTCGGTAAATGCCCATGTGACGTGCTTTCCATCGTTCCATCCAATGCGTGCAAAAGCTCCCAGGTCATTGGATATCTCCTGCTCCACATTGAGGGATATCCCTGTTTTATTCCCACCAAAACTATTTCCCTGAGCATTGCCTGAAATTACTTTTAGTAAGGTGGTGTCCCCATTTATTATAGCGCCAAGGCCTAGTGAATAAGAAGGCGCTCTTGACGCAGTATAGCTAAATAATAGTCGAACTATACCAGGGCGTTTACCGATACTTATTTTCTTTTCAAATTCAGCAGTTTCCGAATGTGCTTTGCCAAAAACATATTCCATCGCAGAATGATTTGCGACTACAGGCACAGCTACGCTTGATATCCTCAGTGTCCATTGTGGCTTTATCAACTCCGCTACGATCCCGGCGGTATACCCTTTGGTATTGGCCGGGTAATCCCATGCGCCACTGCTCATCAGGCTCCAGTTTAAGAACTGCGTGCGCGGGTCGTGGTCGTAACTATTTTTATCAAAGTAATCAGACATGGAAAATTTTCCTGCAGTGATGGTTATCCTGCTTGAAGGAACACTACCTGTGACCTGATTGACATCGTCTGCAACTTTTTCATATCCCGTATTGCCAATGGGTATGTGCTGCTGGATATATGCTCTGGCAATGGAGACGACCGGGGCAGGATCGCCAATCCGGTACGTTTCGCCATTCAAGGCACCTGCAACGCCAAGGGCATAGCTCAGGCCAGCTCCGCCCGATATTTCCGGATCGAGATAAAAACCCCCACCCCTCCACAATTTTCTTCCTAAAAATAATGTAGAGGTAATGCTGGTAGCACCAGACTCGACACTATTCGTAAGGCTATTAGCCCCGCTGTAAGCGGCTCTAAAACCGGAATGCGCCTGGCCTATTACTGTCAATTGAAAATGGCAGCTATAGGATGAATCCAGTATCAGCAGTCCATCAGTCTGGGCAACTACATGCAAAACTGCACTAAAAGACAGCAAGGAAATAAATAAAAGTCTTTTACGCATAATCAATCTTTTTCGAAAAGCTGCGCAAAAGTAAAATGGGCATCATCAATGCCCAAATTAATTATAGCAACCTAGTTGCTTTTAGCATGCGCTCTTTTCCCTGCATATCTTTTTTTATCTCCAATCGGGAGAAACCTTTAACAGAAAACAATTTCTTAACATTGGCAGATTGATTTTCGTGCGTCTCCACAAAAATTTTTCCATTGACAGATAATTTCTCACGTGCAAAATCTGCAATGGCGTTGTAAAAAACCAGAGGGTCATTATCTTCTACAAACAAGGCCAGGTGTGGCTCATATGCAGTTACATTCGCCGCCAGGGTTTTCTTATCATGTATTGGGATATATGGCGGGTTACTCACAATGATGTCAAAACAAGGAAGCGATGCTCTTTGCTCTGCACTTAAAAAATCGAGATGCATAAAGTGAATGTCGGTCTTATGATGCTTGGCATTTTTTTTGGCAATGCCCAAGGCTTGCTCGCTCACATCGCAGGCGAAAATCTCTGCACCAGGTAATTGTTTTTTTAAAGCAATGCCAATACAACCACTACCTGTACCCATGTCGAAAATGGTCAATGACCTATGGGGAGTGGTGCGCGAT
>DATMMJ010000058.1:0-5842 GCA_035569795.1 Puia sp.
CAACGGCTTTGGAAAATGCAACGCAGGAGAGGGGCGTACTCATGAAAAGAAAATTATCTGTGGAGGATACGTTGCATCGTTTGCAGCAAGCCTATGTGGAAGAAGCGGATGGTACGGGCGGCTCTCTGCAACGGGGTATTGACAAACTAACCAGGTTAAAACAGGATGCATACAGCGCAGCATTGCATCAGTTCTCACCGGAATTGCAATCCATTACTGACAAAATAAATTACCAGGATAGTGTGCTGAATAATTCAAAAGCAACCCTGGCATTAAAACATAAACAATATGAAGCAGAAGTTGCTTCCAAGGTCGGTTTTTTAGAAAGGAATAAAGCACTATCCGATTTGTCATCCGAAGAACCAAGTGTATTCTGGGTGGAATTATTTTTATCGCTTTTGATTATCCTTATTGAAATTGGCCCGATCCTATCAAAATTAATAATGGCTGTTGGACCGTATGATGTCGCGCTTGCAAAGACGGAATTGTTGCAGATGGCAGCATCTGAAAATGAAATGCGGCGTGATAAGCAATTGCATTTTGATAAACTGGATGCGATGTATAAAAATAAGAAAGAAATGTCAGATGAATTGATGCAGCAAATCAAAACTTCCCAACAAAAACATATAAAAGAAACATTCAGCAATTGGGAAAATGGTACGGCGGCCAGTAGCACTAAAAGAACTACTATGGCTTCCCTGGTGAAAAATATCAAAGACCAATTTGATTATGAGCAAGAAGATATGATGTGAATCGGTTGGGGCCCTCCAGCCTGAAATCCAGGGCGGGTGGGGGCCTTATTCATCAGTCGTTCTGCCAAAATAAAAAAGGGCTGCGCAAATGGCAACCCTTTTCTTTTATGATGAACTACCCCAGTTTATTGCTGAACACTTTGCATATTGTTCTGCATATTGTCCATTTCACCCTTCAGGTTTTTGCGCTTGAACAATGTAGCATCGAATTTCCCAAACCGGTAATTAAATTGCAGACGGAAAAACTGAGGGTCTCTTTGGCGATACACTTCCTGGTTAAATTGGCCTGGCGAGGTTGTATATACGTCGCTCACCCGGGTCCTGAAAATATCACCGCAACTCAAAGTAAAAGAAGCTGCTTTGTTTTTGAGGAACTCATATTTGATGGAAGCATCTACGCCACCCGTCGGTTTATTATAGCCTTGCGCATTACCGCTTACTGTCGATCCAAAACCCCGGCCTCCTGTATTGCTTGAAGTCCCGGCACTGCCCCCGGGAGGCAATACGGTTTTTGCAGTATAATCGGCAGTGATTTGCAATGTCAGTTTTTTAGTGATTTTGAAAGTGTTATTTATCTTAGCAAACCAAGCATAGGTACGGCCTATTGAATCAATCGCTTTATTGACCACTCCGGTATCTATCACATTGATCTTAGACATAAAAATATTGACATTGCTTGTAACATCCCACCATTTGGTGATGGAATTTCGGCTTATCAATTCAAAACCACCTACGTAGGCCGATCGCGCATTGATAAATGATTGCACTAATATCGAATCGCCGTTATTTGGATTCACATCACCAAGTGAAGTGCGCGTAATAAGGTCGGTTGTGTATTTGTAATAAACTGATGCAATTAACGTATTGTTCTTGGGAAGCGTTAGTTGATAGGCCAATTCAAAGGAATTGGTGAATTGTGGCTTCAATGCTGGGTTTCCCCTGGAAATATTTGAAGAGTCTGAATAATCAGTAAAGGGGAATAATTGAAAAAAACTCGGGCGGTCTATGCGCCTGGTATAATTGAGGGTAAACTCATTGTTGTTTCCCAGTTTCTGCGAGAGGAACACACTCGGGAAAAGGCTTATTGGGTATTTATTGCTAAAATTTCCCACAGTATCTGAATTATCTTTTACTGCAAAATTTGAAAGCCCATTATAGTTTGAACTTTCGGCCCTCAATCCCAGTTGGAACCCAAAATCTTTGATGGTATTTGAGTAAGTGCCATAAGCAGCGTAGACCCTGTCCTGATAGCTGTAATTTGACGACGACAGCGGCAGTTTATTGAACACGCCATTTTCCACGAATCCCAGATCACTCAAGCTGGTAATATTCCTTGCAGATATCCTTGCTCCTGTTTCAAATTTAGATTTATCAGAAATGGGGTTTGTGAAATCGGCCTGCGCCGTGATGTTCTCATTGGTCCCAGATCCAATTTGCTGCTGGTTATAGGTTCCAAGTTGAGTCCCTCCCATTTTGTCCCAGATAGTAGAGGTGATAAAATTATTATTGGAATTGGTGCCTTTGCTGTAATTGGCATTCGCAGTGAAGTCTTCGCCTGCTTTTGGAAAATTATGTTTGTAGCTAAGCATGCCATTTAAATTATTAAAAATGGCTGTGGTGTTCGAAAGCCTTCTGGTGTAAGAAGAAGTTCCGGCACTATTGAGTGTGTCGACAAAAAGATCGCTGTTGATATAGGGGCTGAAACTACCATGAACAATTGTGCCTGATGCAGAAATGGTGTTGCGGTTATCCAGGAAATAATCTAAACCAAACCTTCCAAATTCGAAGTAACCTTTGCTGACATTATAATCATCCTCATATAGGTTTGTAAAAGGAGCGCTAAGAAATGAGCTTCTGGTAGTATGGGCAGGAGAAGTAATGGATTTGCGCTGATTAAAATTAATACTTCCAAAAACGTTTACTTTTCCCTGTTTTACATTAAGATCTCCACCAAGATTAAATTTGCCGCGCTCATCAATACCTGCCCTTACGTTTCCATTATACCCTGCCTTCCGGTTCTTTTTTAGTACGATATTCAATATCCCCGACATTCCGCCGGAGGCGTCAAATTTTGCGCCCGGGTTGGTAATGATTTCCACGCTTTCTATTGCGTCTGCCGGTATCTGATCAAGGGTAAGTGTAGTAGGCAGGCCATCCACAAAAATGATGGGAGTGCTGTTTCTTAAAGTGACATTTCCGTCAATATCTACAGAAACGGAAGGAATATTCTTCATAACATCTAACCCTGAACCTCCTTGCGCTGAAATGTCCTTTTCAACATTGTAAATTTTTCTGTCCACACCAAGTTGAATGAGTGGTTTGGAGGCGCTCACCGTCACTTCTGCAAGTGTTTGTATATCTGCTTCCAACTTAATATTACCCAGGTCTTTATCAACGCCAGACAAAGCTTGCTGCATATCAGCCGCCTGGGCGTTCTGCATCCCACCTTTTGGCATTTTCAGATCAAAGGCCACTTTCTGGTCATAGGGCTTATAACCAATAGCTGTAACCCGGAGGCGAAAATTGCCAAATATTGGAAGGTTCTCCATGCTGAAATCCCCTTTTTTGGTAATCATTCCCGAGATCGGAGTCTCCTTCATTTTTTTGGTAACCGTATCGAATTTACTGGTTATCAGTTGCACAGAGACGCCGTCAATACCCTTATTTGTTTTGGCATCAACAATCTTACCATAGAAATGTCCGATGCTTGGAACCTGACCTCCTCCCGGTCTTCCCTGGCCGCCCACCATGGGGATTTGTGCAAACGAGATATAATTCAAACAGATAGCAAAAATCAAAGACAAAAAATTCTTCATGCAATTACTTTTCATAAATAGCGCAAAGTTCTGCTCAAATGAGCAGAGTCTGTTTGCTTATATACAAACGGTTAAATAAATTGGTTGGAAGGGTGGAAAATTAAACCGGTCATTTTGACAAAAGCGTAAGAAATATCTGCAGCAGGCCTATAAAAAAACCCAGTGCAGCACCTATTACTTCCACAAACCGGAATTCTTTGGTAAGTATCTGGTTCAGCATCTGTTCCAATTTACTGGACGAGAAATTGGCAATTTTCTCAACGACTATTTTTTCGAGGTCCAGATCGTTTTTCAAATGGCTGACATAATTTTTCATAATAGCCGGAAATAATTCTTCCAGTTCTTTCATGAAAACTGTTTTCAATTGTGTGATTGTTTTATCACCAATGAACATTGAAATAATGGGCATGCTTTCTTTTAATTTGGTGCGGAGAAAATGGTCAATATGCTGTTCTGCCAGTGGCAAGATTCTTTGAACATTTTCTGGGTTTGTGATCGTTTTTTCGATATCGTCGAACGACAAAAGCTCTTGGCCCACAATTTTGCCCAGACTTTCGGCAATTTGCTGCTGTCGCTTAGGGAACACGCCATGCAAAGTGAGCCATAGGAATTTTTTTGGTTTTCTCGGATGGAACAACATTTTTAGTGCCATCCATATCGTGAGCCAATGTATAAAGGCCGAGATGACAGGTATTGTATAAAACCACCACTTCATTTTTTTTGTTTTGAATTAGCAAATAAAAGGCAAATAACTGGTGCTTTGAAAATTGTTGATATTGTTTTTGAGGGAAAAAAGATTTCAGTTAATTTCGCGCTTCAAACGGTGACTGTAGCTCAGTTGGTTAGAGCACTAGATTGTGGTTCTAGGGGTCGTGGGTTCGAGCCCCATTAGTCACCCAAAAAAATCTCGCAATGCAGCGGGATTTTTTTTGTTCTAGCCCAATCATATAATAATGGTAAACCCTATGTTAATATTCACGTCCGTTTGCAACATACCAGCCGTTTTATCGTTATTTTTGACACCGCATGTCTAAAGTTTTAAAAAATATGATCACTAAACGTAATCTGCCTGTCCTTCTGCTGATTTTTGCCGGGGGCGTCTTTGTTGCTTTCCGAAGTCTTGGTTTTGGTGGTAATCCCCCGACGAAATATGAAAAGATATTGCATAATGTGGGGGAGATGCTTGCGGAAATACATTATAGTCCCAAAAATATTGATGATAAATTCTCGCGCGAAATTTTTACAAAATACCTGGGCGATGTGGATGGCGAGAAAAATATCCTCTTGCAATCGGACCTTGACGGACTAGCTAAATATCAGACAACTATTGATGATGAGATATTGGGCAAAGCGCCCATTGAATTTGTGCCGGCAGTTACAAAGGTGTTCAAGAAAAGAATGCTTGAAGCAGAATTAATTTACAAAGAAATATTGTCAAAACCCTTTGACTTCACTACCAACGAGGAAGCAAATTTTGACTTCGATAAAGCAAGTTTCCCAAAGGATGAAAATGATAGAAAAGAGGCCTGGAGGAAACGGATGAAATACCTGGCCCTGGAGAGATATGCTGATATGCGTGATGTGCGTGAAGCAAACAAGAATAAAAAAGATTTTGTTTCCAAAAGTGACGAAGAACTGGAAAAGGACGCAAGAACAAAAGCTTTGAAAACAATGGATCACTTTTTTGAAAGATTGAAATTGAAAGCCAATGATGAAGACGACCGCTTCAATATATTTGTTCAAACTATTGTTCAGTCCATGGATCCGCATACCGATTATTTCCCTCCAGTTGACAAAAGATATTTTGATGAGCAGATGAGTGGTCATTTTTTTGGGATCGGCGCATCACTGGTTCGTGATGAAGACGGGAACATAAAGATTGCCACGCTTGTTTCCGGCAGCCCGGCGTCAAAATCGGGGCAAATAAATATTGGAGATGTGATCACAAAAGTTGCGCAAGGCAATCAAGAACCAACAGACCTCACTGGTTTTTTTGTTGAAGATGCGGTGAAACTGATTCGCGGCACGAAAGGAACCGAAGTGAGGCTAACGATTAAAAAAACAGACGGGAGCATTAAAACTATTTCTTTGGTCCGAGATGAAATTATTCAGGATGAGCTGACTTTTGCAAGAAGCGCTATCATCAAAACGGACAAAGCAAAGGTAGGGTACATTTTTCTACCAGAATTTTATGCTGATTTTGATAATCCGAAAGGAAACCGCTGCTCCATCGATGTTGCTCACGAAGTCATGAAGTTGAAAGAGCAAAAAGTG
>DATMMJ010000059.1:0-3437 GCA_035569795.1 Puia sp.
CCCACGCCGAGCTTTTTGGCTTCATCGCTGCGAGAAATAATGCAGCCATCGTTATTGCTGAGCACAACAACGGGCTTGTTCCACAAATCCGGTCGGAACACTGTTTCGCAGGAACAATAAAAACTATTGCAATCCACGATAGCCTTCATTTTGGGTTCATTTTTTTCATAAATCCCTGATAACATAGGTCGCTACGCCCCAAACCGAAAATTCCGAAGCAGATACGTCAACATCAATCGGGGCTAATTTATTTGTCTCAGGTATCAAGCGAATTTTATTAAATGTTTTTTCGAACCGCCGGATGAGCATCTCCCCATTCAAGGTAGCAATTACTACCTTGCCGTTGGCTTCTTTAATGGAGCGGTCTACAATCACAATATCGCCATCAAAGATGCCTGCGCCAATCATCGCATCCCCTTTTACGCGCATAAAAAAGGTTGCTGGCTTGTTGCGTACCAATTGTTCATTCAGGTCAATGCCTCGTTCCATGTAATCGTCCGCTGCCGCGGTGAAACCAGTTGCTCCAGCGGTTTTGACCTCCTGCTGCGAGAAGCGTTTTGAGCCCTTATAGGCTGCTCCGTAAAAAATTTCTCCATCCATAAACAAATTATTTGTATTACTAATTATTTTAGTAAATTTATGCTAAATTATTGAACACCCAAATTTTTTATGAAAAAAATTGTACTGAAGCAGTCCTTGTTTATCGGCAATGAGGGTTATTGAAAAAGGGAGTATCAAAAATAGGACGGGTGGCACGCACGTTGATTCCAATTACCCGTGCCACCGGCAAGATGACAAGCGTTTTGGCCGTTTCACGCACTTCCGCGTCCCACATGATAAAAGGTCAAATCAAACGAATGATTCCGTAATCAATGGTCTTTTGGTTCTCCCCTTCTGCCTCTGTGTATCTAAAATTTATAAATCAATTAAAAAATATCACAATGTCTGACAAACTACAGCAAGACCACTTCAAAGTCACCGGCAAACAAATGGAGGAGTCAGAGCAATACCTCCAAGGCCGGGGTGCGCAAATCAATACTAAGAACCGTTTCTTAAAGGATGAGACAACAAAAGAACATGTTGAAGCAATCGATGATTGGGAACAAACAAATTCCCCCACACAATACCTGGAGCAGGACTCCAAAACGATTGTTAACAAAGTGGAAAGCCCAGACGTAGGTATGAGCTACAGCATGAACCCGTATGCCGGGTGCGAACATGGTTGCATTTATTGCTATGCCCGAAACGTGCATGAATACTGGGGTTATAGCGCCGGACTGGATTTTGAACGAAAGATTATCGTTAAGAAAAATGCCCCACAACTGCTGCGCCAATTTTTGATGAACCCAAAATGGCAAAGCATCCCGATCATGCTTAGCGGCAACACCGACTGCTACCAGCCCGCAGAACAAACCTATCGGCTGACGCGCAGCCTGTTGGAGGTATGTAATGAATTCAATCAGCCGGTCGGGATACTCACTAAAAATTCGTGGATACTTAAGGACAAGGATGTACTGCAGGAAATGGCGAAAAAAAGATTGGTATCAGCTATGGTTTCCATCACTTCATTTAATGAAGATTTAAGAAGAATAATGGAACCACGAACAACAACCGCCAGACAGAAGCTCAAAGTGATTGAAGAACTCAGCAGCGCTGGCGTGCGCATGGGCATTATGATGGGGCCGATGATACCCGGGCTGAACGAACACGAAATGCAGCGCATCATGAAAGCTGCGCGTGATAGTGGCGCAACATTCACTGCATATACTTTTATCCGCTTGAATGGTGCAATCAAATTATTATTTCATGACTGGCTCTACAAGAATTTTCCCGATCGTGCAGACAAAGTTTGGCATCTCATTGAACAAAGCCACGATGGCAAGGTGAACGACACCCGCTGGGGCGTTCGCATGCGTGGGGAGGGAAGCATTGCGCAAATGGTAGCGCAGCAGTATAAAAAATACGGCAAACTTTACGGTATGAACGCAGAAGAATGGCATCTGGATACAACACAGTTCCGAAGGCCGGGAGAACAGGCCAGGTTGTTTTGAAATGTACTCAACAGAATGTGTCCGGCAGCTGTGGTTGTATGCTTTTGGCAGCGAATGCACAATTCAAAAAATTGACACCGAATATGCTCCAGAAAATAGATATAGAAACCCAAGTTGATGTTTTCCGGCCTGATAACATATCTTTAAGCTGAAATACATTCAGCTTATGCAACGTAAACATTTCATGCAAAATGCGTTACTCGGCAGTGCTTCTTTGTTTGCAGCAGGGATTACAAAAGCCTCCGATAGAAAAAGTGGGGCCAGTTTGGATAAGCCATTTCATCTCAATTATGGCATTCATGACGGCATGTTCAAAAACAGCGCCGGCAACGATTTTATTGATCAGATAAAATTCGGTTATGATAATGGTTTCCGCGCCATTGAAGACAACGGCTTGAGCGGAAGACCAATTGAGCAGCAGCAAAAAATCGGGGATGCACTTGCCAGGCTTGGAATGAGCATGGGCGTTTTTGTGCTCGATAAAGGCGGAAATGGCGCTAACACACTTGCTACTGGGAAACCGGAATTTGTGGATATATTTTTAAAAGGCTGCCGCAATGCCGTGGAAGTTTCTAAAAGATGCAATGGAAAATTAACAACCGTTGTGCCTGGAGATTTTGAAAGGCATTTGCCAACGGGCATTCAAACAGCAAATATTATTCTGGCGTTGCGTAAAGGCGTTGAAATTTTAGAGCCGCATGAAATCGTGATGGTTCTTGAACCATTGAGCGATACCCCGGATTTGTTTCTTCGCACCGCAGACCAGGCCTATGCAATATGCAAGGCAGTAAACAGCCCATCCTGCAAAATATTATTTGACATGTACCATGTCCAGCGCAACACAGGCAATGTGATCAATAATATTGATTTAACCTACGACGAGATTGGATATTTTCAAATCGGCAATAACCCCGGGAGAAATGAGCCAACCACAGGAGAGATGGATTATAAGAATATTTTCAAGCACATTTATTCCAAAGGCTTCAAGGGAATCTTGGGAATGGAGCATGGCAATGCAAAGCCCGGCAAAGAGGGCGAAGTTGCTTTGATAAAAGCATATCGTGACAGTGACGATTTTTAGGGAACAGTCATCCACTGAAACGGGAGTGTTGGGTGTAGCGGCGCGGTTATTCCTTGACTCTGCGAGGCTCTTTGGCTGAAGTAAAAGCGATACACATATTACTGAAATAAAACAGGTGCTGGAATATATTTTGAAGGATTATTACAATTGTTCAAATACATAAGACAGCTCCGATTCTTCAAGAACCAATCGTTGCGAGTTCCCATTCTGCAGATGCCATTTGATCAAACGAATAAAACCGTCGGAAATCTCAATTCCTGTAATATCGCCATCTTCAAAACAACAACACCCGGAATTAAAATAAG
>DATMMJ010000060.1:0-5260 GCA_035569795.1 Puia sp.
GGAATTGAACTTTTCAGCGCCTGCTGCGGCTTTTAAAAGCATCGTATATACACCGGATTTTCAGTTGGCAGACATTTCGTTGAACGGTAAATCCTACAAATGCATTTTGAAAGATCTGCAGTTTGACAAGGTTACAGATAAGCTTAACCACGTTGATTTTCTTGAATTGGTAGAAGACAAAAAAGTCGTTGCGAACATTCCGATCAAATTTACTGGAACCGCAGCGGGTGTAAAGGATGGCGGTAAACTAATGACCAAAATGAAGGCATTGAAAGTTAAAACGCTCCCCAAATATTTACAGGAAAATATCAAAGTTGATATCACTAATCTAGAATTAAATGGCAATGTGAGGGTCGAAGATGTGAAAGTGGCAAATTACGAAATGCTGAATTCCCCGCGAATTCCAATAGCATCAGTTGTGCTTACACGTGAGCTGAAACAAGAAGAGACAGCAGTGGTTGCTCCAGTTGCTGCCCCCGCCGCACCTGCTGCTGCTGCTCCTGCTGCGGCACCAGTGCCTGCTGCAAAAGGGAAAAAATAGCCCATCATATTAGAATGCATTAAAAGGGCCCGGTTCAACTTACCGGGCTTGTTTTTATGCAGTACGATTTTTAGAGGGCTTTCTAAGTGCATGAATTCCATTATTTTTAGTAGTCTATGGCAAAATTTTTAATCGCCGGGCTTGGCAATTTTGATCTAGAATATGCCGGAACGCGTCACAATATTGGGTTTGACGTGGTTGATAAGCTTGTGCAAAAACATGGTGGAAGCTTTGTCCTAAGCCGCCTGGCAGGAGTTGCTGAAATAAAATGGAAAGCCAAGACCATTATCTGCATTAAGCCGACAACCTATATGAACCTGAGCGGCAAGGCAGTAAAATATTGGATGGAAAAGGATAACATCAAAATAGAAAACCTGATGGTAATTGTTGATGATAAGGCATTGCCACTTACAAAGATTCGACTACGCCCGGGTGGGACAGATGGAGGCCATAACGGCCTAAAAAGTGTGCAGGAATTTTTGGGTACGGCGGAATATCCTAAGTTACGGTTTGGCATTGGCGATAATTTTGCCAAAGGCATGCAGGTGGAACACGTTTTGGGAAAATGGAGAAAAGAAGAAGTACCTTTAGTTGAACTGAAAATCCAAAGAGCCGTCGAGGCCGTTGAAAGCTTTGTAAGTATAGGCCTTGAGCGGACAATGGAGCATTACAATAAATTAGAGGTAACTTTATGATTTCTAATTGGGAATGTTTACATTCGCGGGTGTAATGTTTGCGCTTTACATAGAAAATAATTGATGTACAGTATTCCTATGCTTTGCCTGGCTGTTTCAGCCAATTTTTAACTAAACTAGATTTTCTATTTAAAACCTTTATTGGATATGAAAATATTCTGCGTAGGCCGTAACTATGTTGCTCATGCACAAGAGCTGAATAACGAGGTTCCGGACGAGCCTATTGTTTTTATGAAACCGAAGAGCGCCCTTTTGCAGGCGCACACTCCATTTTATTACCCCGAATTTACGAACGAGCTTCATTACGAATGCGAGCTTGTCCTGCGCATCTCAAAAAATGGCAAATACATTCAGGACAGATTTGCAAGCAAGTATTACGATGGGGTTACGGTTGGGATTGATTTTACGGCACGCGATATTCAAAATGAATTAAAAGAAAAGGGTCTACCGTGGGAAAAGGCTAAAGCCTGGGACAATTCCGCTGCTATTGGAAAATGGATCCCTCTTCAAAACATAAAGAATAAAAAAGATATTAATTTCTGTTTGTATAAGAATAAAGAGCTTGTGCAGCAGGCCAATTCCGGGTTAATGATAAATAGTTTTGATAAAGTGCTCGCATACATATCAAACTATTTTTCGGTAAATATTGGCGACCTCATTTTCACTGGCACACCTGCTGGAGTTGGTGAATGCGTAGTTGGCGATGAGCTTGAGGCATTTATTGAGGATGAAAGCTTATTGTCCTTAGAAGTTAAGTAATTTACTATTCAAAGAAAGCATATTTGCCATCCTGGAACAGGGTGGCATTTTGTTTTTATCCGGATGCAATCTTACGCTTACATTTGTTTGGCCATCGTTTCTAACTATGATAAATCGGGATATTTTATTGAAGGCTTATCGTCTTATGTGCTATGCAAAAACAATGGCAGAAGTATATGAAGCCAATCGCAGCATTTGCAAATACGTACATTCTACTTCCCGCGGACATGAGGCAATTCAATTGGCTACTGCCTTTCATTTGCTTCCTTGCGATTATGCGAGCCCTTACTATCGTGATGAAAGTATCCTGCTAGGTTTGGGGTTCTCGCCTTATGAGCTGATGCTTCAGTTACTTGCCAAAGCAGATGATATTTTTACGGGCGGTCGTGAATACTATGCGCATCCTAACTACAGAGGTGATGACAAGCCAACCATTATTCATCAAAGCAGTGCAACAGGCATGCAGGCCATCCCCTCAACCGGCATTGCGCAAGGAATCCAGTACCTGGAAGACATCCGATCCCCACTATTAAAAAGAGGCGCAAGAGGCGAAGGACCTGTAATTGTCTGCTCATTAGGCGATGCAAGCATAACGGAAGGAGAAGTAAGCGAAGCATTTCAATTTGCCACACTGAAAAAGTTGCCCATCCTATTTTTAGTCCAGGATAACAGCTGGGGAATCAGTGTTGCTTCTTCGGAGTCAAGAGTCGCCGATGCATTTGAATATGCTGCCGGTTTTCCGGGCATGGAGCGCATAAGGATTGATGGCAGTGATTTTGAACAGAGCTTTGAAACCATGGGAATGGTGATAAGCCATGTGCGCAAATATCGGAGTCCCTATATTGTTCAGGCCAAAGTGCCGTTGCTCAATCATCATACAAGTGGAGTGAGAAAAGAATTTTACCGTAGTAAAAACGATTTAGACATACACATGGCAAATGACCCCATACCTAAATTGAAAAAGCAAATATTAAGAGATGGTGTTGTTGAGGACCTGTTGATGGAAATTGAAAAGGATGCACAAGCATATATTGCCGAGCAATTTGAACAAGCACTTGCGGCAGCTGAGCCAAGAGCAAGTTCTGTTGAAGATTTTGTTTTTGTGCCTACAACCATTAATGAGGAATCAGGGGAGCGCTCGCCATTTGCCAAAGAAAAGATATTGATGGTAGATGCTGCCCTGTTCGCCATCAAAGAGATCATGGAAGAATTCCCGGAAGCAGTTTTGTATGGACAGGATGTGGGCAGACGCCTTGGTGGCGTGTTTCGGGAAACAGCAACGCTTGCTGAAAAATTCGGGGACCACAGGGTTTTCAATACGGCTATTCAAGAAGCATATATCATCGGCTCCACAGTAGGCCTTTGTGCAGTAGGGGTGAAGCCAATTGTAGAAGTGCAATTCGCCGATTATATTTATCCGGCCTTCAATCAACTTGTTTCTGAAATTTCAAAATCATGTTACTTGAGCTGCGGAAAATTCCCCATTCAGACGCTAATAAGGGTTCCTGTTGGCGCTTATGGCGGTGGCGGCCCCTACCACAGCGGTAGCATTGAAACAACATTGCTTTCTATAAAAGGAATCAAGATCGTTTATCCATCAAATGCGGCAGACATGAAAGGCCTGATGCGGGCTGCTTTTCTTGACCCAAACCCTGTTGTGATGCTTGAGCATAAGGGCCTGTACTGGTGTAAGGTTCCGGGAACAGAGGATTCCAAAACTGTTGAGCCATCACGCGGCTACATATTGCCGTTAGGGAAAGGGGATATTGTGCTGCAAGCAGCGCAAGGGAAAATTAGTTCGGGTCAAAGTTGTTGCATTATTACCTATGGCATGGGAGTGTATTGGGCAAAGTCCGCAGCTAAAATTTTCCCCGGCCAGCTTGAGGTTGTTGATCTGAGGACTCTATTCCCGCTTGACGAAGATCTCATTTTCACTGTTGTTAAGAAACATGGGAAATGTCTTGTGCTTACAGAAGAGCAGCAAAACAATTCTTTTGCGGAAGCGCTTGCCGGAAGGATTTCGAAGCATTGCTTTGCTTTCCTGGATGCGCCGATTGAAGTATTGGGCGCCTTGAACTTGCCTGCAGTCCCTATGAACACGATATTGGAAAACGCTATGTTGCCCAACTCCGAAAAAGTAGTACAAAAAATCAAGGATTTGATTTTTAATTAGATACTATTTTATATTTGCTTTGCTTAACAATACAAATTATGAAGACCATTTCGTTTGTTGTTTTTATGTTGTTTTTCATCGCATGTAAAAGGGGCCACTCCCGATCTGAGGTGCGTGATGAGTTATCAAAGGCAATGCTTACTTTTTTGTGGACAGATCATAAAAAGGATACTTCTAAAATAAGATTTCAGATAATTGATGTTAGTTATTTTGAAGACACAACCTTTTATGAATGTGAATATAAGGTGCGGATGCACATTATCCAGACAGGGTTCGATACTGTTGGCATAATGACTGCACGCGTAGCCAAAGATTTCAGCCTAGTTAAGAGAAAACAGTAGCCAGTAATTCCTATCCGATAATAGAAACAGCCAATGCTTTCTTGTTGAGCCCAAACTATGGAGTCAGCACCCAGCTCTCAATCGCTGGCCCTATGCAATAGTTGCCATACAATCTGTCCAAATCAGTTTTTTAAGTGAACAGAAATCCTTCATTATTTCGTACATTGCGAAACTCTGAAAATTAATTATGTCTATGTCGAGAAGAACTGACTTTGTTTATTCCCAGCAATGCGAGCCGCACAGAATCCGCACTAAACTAATTTTAAAACAGTATCCTGAGATGCGCAAACTGATTGGTAAGAACTGGGTCACCATTTTTGCAATCATTGGAATTGTTGGTTTGCAAATTGTACTTGCGTGGTTTTTGCATGATAAATCGTGGTGGCTTCTTGTTGGAGTTGCCTATCTTATTGGGGCATTCGCTGATCATGCATTGTTTGTCATGATACATGAATGCGCGCATCACCTGCTATTCAAAAACCGTTCTGCCAACCGATTTGCTGGTATCATCGCAAATCTTCCTCAGCTTATCCCAAGTTCAGTTTCTTTCGAACGGTACCATATCAAACACCATTCCTTTCAGGGCGTTCATGAGCTCGATGCTGATTTGCCAAACCGTTGGGAAGCCAAGCTGATAAATAATTATTTTATTGGCAAAGTGATATGGTTACTATTCTTTCCGCTTTTTCAGGTGTTCCGCATTGCGCGGTTGAAAGAGATAAAGCCATTCGACAAATGGATCGCTTTGAAT